>CAZMXJ010000130.1:0-3557 GCA_964570235.1 uncultured Clostridium sp.
ATTTTTTGTAAAACTTTGTTTTAAATAACTACCTATATTTGGAGTATGCAAATGAAGTACATCAAAATCTAGCCCTTTATTTTTTACTATATTCAAATCATTTTTTCCATATTTATTTAATAAACTTATAAGTTCATTATATGCAGTTTCTACACCTTGTCCCTTTACGGTATCTGCAATAGAAAGCATATTCACTGATATTTTTTTCATAAAATCACCTTGTATACATTATACCACATATATATTTTATTTTATATACTTATTAATTGTGGTACAATAATAATGGAGGCGATATAATGAATTGTATATTTTGTAAAATAAATAACGGGGAAATACCATCTTATACAGTTTACGAAGATAATATAGTAAGGGTTATGATGGATATAAATCCTGTTACAGATGGGCACCTATTAATTATTCCAAAAAAACATTTTGATAATATGAGAGATATTGATACCGAAACTTTAACACATATACAAAAGATAGCGCAAAATATGTTTGACCTACTTAAAAATAAACTAAACATTGATGGATTAACATTATGTCAAAATAACGAATATGGTCAAGAAATAAAACACTATCACTTACATTTAATTCCAAGATACAAAAGCGATAATGTAAGACTATGCTCAAGCAAGAAAAAAGAAAGTGTGGAAACTATATACAAAAATATAATCAAAGAATGATTATATTTTTATTTATGTAAAGAGATTCTCTTTTCACTAGTAACATTTAACCCATCTATTTTAGCACCTACAGGAACGCTTATTTCTTTACCTGTCTTATATTTAACAAAATCTTCTATATTTTCATCAACTAAACCAATTAATTCAAAAGGTAACCCTACCTCCTTCGATATAAATCTTTTAGTAGTATCACTTAATCTATAACTATTATTACTAGTTTTTTCTTCTCCAATGATAATTAATTCATCAGTTTCACCATCATCAAAGAATGTTCCGTTTCTAAACTTTTCTATGTCTTCTTCTTTATTAACAAATGACCAATGTAGTGATATGCAACCTTCTTCATCATCTTTAATAGTGTAAAATACTGTTGGTTCTCCATACACTTCACTTAATACTTCATAAAAATCACTTAAAGCAGCTAACTTTTCTCCCATAGAATTTTTATATGGATAAAATGTACCTACTTGAATTCTTAAAAAACCTTCTTCACAAAATTTGTAATAAAATGGTAGACCTTTTTCAAATAAGTATTGAGTTTCATTAGATGGTTTTCTATAATGTGAAAAATATTTTCCACTAACACATTCTTGATAAGGGCTACCCATAAACTCAATTTTATCTTTTAATTTTTTCTTTAATTCTATCGCAAGCTTATAACAATCTTCATCTTTTGAATAAATTTCTTTCATAAATAAATCCTCCCATAAACAAAATTTAATTCTTTTGTGTACTCTTTTCTAAACTTTTTACCAACCTTTTCACTTCATCATTTTCAACTTTAGTAGTAGTTGATTTTTCTATAATAGGATCTTCATCAATATAAGAGTCACCATCTATTTCAAAACTTTCCTTATATGTTAGAGTTGATAAATCTATTTCTAACTCTTTTTTAAATGGTCCAAAAACTCTATCAACTATTTTCTCATATCCATCTATTAATAATTCATAGTTTGCTCTTGCTAAATAACTACTATAATGTGAACTAATTCTTAAGTTTCTATCTTAATGATACATTATTGCTATCCTTTTAGAAAAAGTATTATATAAATCAATTAACTCATTTTTTATTGATTTAACACCAATAATTTCTGCTAAATCTATATCAAATAAATATTTATTTATATCTCTACATTGTCTAGGCCAATGATGGAGTTCTATCTCTTTATCTATATAGCTATACCAAATATTATGCACAATTTGTGCTGTAACATATTTTCCAATCATCAAATCATTATCATCTACTTCTATAGATTCATCAATTTTTCTCTTTGGTTCATCTTTTAAATATTCACCAATTATTTTTCTAATCTCTCTTGTTTTTCCTTTAAAGTCATCAAATTTTCCCATTCCATTATCCACGAAATAAGTGTTAAGAAGGCTTTTATCATAATTACTTAATCTATAATTAGCACTAATTAAATAATCTCTATTTTCTTTTCTATATTCCATGTCCATATGTGGTACTACAATTCTTTCTTCTGTATCCCAATTTTTAAGAATCTACCAATCTACTTTAGCTTTTCTTTCAAAAAATCTTTGAAATAACTTATTATTATCATATAGCACGTCTTCAACTTTCATTTTATCTTCAAAGAAATATAAAAAAGTAATAAATTCTGATGTAAAGAAACTTGGTTCATATCCGTTTTTTACTTTATAAATCATGTATTCTACTATTAAATCATCAACCGTTAGTTTATTTTCTCTATCTACCATATATCCACACCACTAATTCGTTATTATAGCATAAACGTTTCAATCTAAAAATAAAAATGCTTCAAAAACATCTCTATTTATTGTGGAATGATGGTTTATATATCTTCTTTAAACTTTTAACTGTATCATCAAGATTTCTACCTTGTAATCTAGTAGCAGCAGAAAAAGTATTACCTCCACCTTCAAGCTGTCCCATTATTTCTCCAACATTGATTTCACCTTTAGATCTTGCACTTATAGATATTACATCATCATCTGTGTATCCAACCGCAAAAGATGCATCAACTTTATACCTAAGCAAGTAATCGGCTGCCTTTGCTAACTCTTCTTTCAAATATTTCTCGTTAGGATCTCCTACACATAAAGCAACTGTGTAACTATAGAATTCACTTTTAGATATTAAATCTTGAACTCTTCTATCGCTATAAAAATCTTCCTCAAAATATTTATTCACACGTGCTATATCAGCACCCTTACTTGCTAATCTTGCTACTATTCTCATAGTATTAGGCCCAGCATTTTTAGTAAACTTATTAGTATCCAAATATATTCCAGCAAGTAAATAATTAGCTAAAAATGAATCTACTTTTATTTGAAATAAGCATAATAACTCTGATAATATCTCAGAAGTACTTGATTTTTCTGGTTGAATCAACTTAACATCAGTAGAAATAGTATTTGTATCTTCATTATGATGATCTATAATTACTCTTTCTTTAAAATTAGCAAGTTCATTTTTACAGCAAACCAAATAACTTTTATTAACATCACAAGTAATAAGTAAATCATTATCACTAGACATCCTCTTATATTTTTCTAATGTTACAATAGAAATATTTTTTCTTGCCTCGTCAATTATCATTTTTACACCCGGTTCAATCTTCACTGGATCTTCATCTAATAATATATAAACTGGTTTATTATATTTTTTTACTATATAATTCATTGCAATACATGATGCAATTGCATCTAAATCTGCTCCAATATGAGGAACAATAAATACTTGCTCACTATTTTTTATTTTTTCTTCAAGTTCTTCTTTAAAATCTCTTAAATTCTTCATAGAATCCTCCAAATTACCCCTTTATATCATAATGCTTAACATACACTTTTTCTTTTTTGCTTAATTTATACTTTCTTTCTTCTTCATCG
>CAZMXJ010000131.1:0-3533 GCA_964570235.1 uncultured Clostridium sp.
TTATTAGAATTTGTAATTGTATAAGATATCTCACTATCACTAGTCACATCAACAAAGTTATCTAATACTACAACGGATTCATCAATATATTCATCATCGACATTAATATTTATAATTGAATTACCTTTTAAAGTAACAGTTACTAATGAAACAGGGTCATCAGTAGATAGAGTATATTCACTACCTGAGCTTATTGTTGTTTTGTCATTTTCCCATGCAGTTTTTACAACAAATTTTATTTCGCCACTATATTTTGAAATGTCAACAGATGTATTAGTTTCAGTAGTGGTAGTTAAATATTTTTCATTACCATCTTTATCAATTATATATATATCATATCCAAATTGTCCCATTTTTTCTAATTCTTCTTGTCTATATTCTATATAATTCTTTTTAGTATCTCCCATGCCATCTCTTATATATTTATCCATAAATTCATCTGTGTAGTAATCTGGAATATTTACAGGTTTCCAAGTCAATGTAGCAATTTTATTGTCTACAGTAACATTTAAACTATTTGGATTCCCTAATTGTTGATATCTTGGTGAAACCATAGTTGGTTCAGTACCTTTTTTAAAATATTCCGTAGTTATCTGTTCCTTAGGAGTATTTTCACTTGGAAGCATTGCAGGAATTGTTCCTTTTTCAACTTGAACTGCTACAACACTGTCAGGTATTTTAAAATTCTTTGGACTATCGGTTGAAATACCTTTCATAATAGTAGAATATACTTTATCTTTTCTATTATTATCAGCAAGAGTATTACAACCATCAGTAATTTTATCGTATCCATACCATAACGCCATAGATATTTTTGGAGTATAACCAGCAACCCAATAATCTTTTATGGCACCATATGGAAGATTCCACTGCGATATAGTTTGATCTGAAAAGTTTGATGTACCAGTTTTAGCAGCAATTTGTCTTCCATAAATCTTACTACCACCACTTAAACCAGAATCTACAGCCCATACTAATGAATTAGTAATTATATATGCGGTTGAATCTTCCATTACCTTTGTTTTTGTTGGTTTATATTCTTTAGTAACGTTTGTATCTAAATAGACTATTTTTGTTATTGTGTATGGTTCTATATAATATCCACCATTGCTGAATGCCGCATATGCAGCAGCCATTTCTAGTGGAGTAGTTCCATTAAATGCACCAAGTGAATGGGCTTCATGAACCAATCCACCTTCCATTTCCGGTGTAATTCCTAATGAAGTAACTAAATTATATATTTTATTGTTACTAACATTTTGAAAAGCCTTAAGTGCAGGAATATTTCTTGATAAACCAAGAGATTCTCTTAATGTTAGAAAACCATAAAATTGATTATCCCAGTTTTTTATTCCAATTCCATTCGAATAACTATGCGCCTCGTCAATAAATGGAGTATAAGTAGACCAGTTATTATATTCTATTCCAGGTGCATAATCAAATATTGGCTTTGCAGACGAACCAGGTTGATTGTTAGATTGTGTAGCACGATTATAGCCAAGTGCTACAGTGTGTCTACCACCACTTATCGCAATTATACCACCTGTCTCAACATCAGTAACTGCAACACCAACTTGAACTATATCATTGACCCATGTATATATTTCTCCATTTATAACTTTATTTAAGTGATCTTGTTTATCTTTGTCTAGAGTAGTATATATTTTCATAGGAGTATTATATGGATTTTCACCAGTTCTATCATATACTTCATCAACAACTACATCTATAAAATTTTGATATGGATTTTCATACAATTTAGTGCTTAGCAGTGATTCAACACTTATTGCATTAGCCATTTCTTCTTGTTCCTCAGTTATATATCCATGTCTTCTCATAAGCCTTAACACAATAGCACGTCTTTCAGCAGCAGTATCAGGATGAACGTAAGGATTGTATGCAGTAGGAGCTTGGAATAACCCAGCAAGTAGGGCAGCTTCAGAAAGATTTAATTCAGAAACGTCTTTACCAAAGTATGTTTCTGATGCTTCTGCAACACCGAATGAATTTGAACCAAGCCCCGGAATATTTACATAATACTCAAGGATTTGTTCTTTTGTATAATTTTTTTCTAATTTAAATATAGCTAGGTATACATCAGTAAATTTACGTATAATACCTTCTAAGCCATTCCTAACAGGACTAGTATATGCTTGCTTACTAACTTGCATTGTAATAGTAGAACCACCTCCAGCTCCAGAATTACCTAATACCTGTCCAACAGCGGCTTTTATAAACCTTGGTAAATCCACACCATTATGTTGATAATACCTAGAATCTTCTGTAGCAATGATTGCATCAATTAATACTTGAGGCATATCATCAAATGTAATTGTCCTTCTTATCTCAGAACCTAATTTTGCAATTACTTCATTGTTATTGCTATAAACGATACTGGATTCTTTTCTATATAAATTACTTGGATTAAATTCTGGAGCGGCTGCAACGATGTATCCCATAAATGCTATTCCAGCAAAAATACATAAAAGCATTATTATTAAGACTACAGTTACAATATTATTCAATATTTGCTTAGTATTTCGTTTTTTTGAATCTTTTTTCTTTTTCTTTTTTTTCATATTATCTTCTTCACTACCTTTATCATTAATCATATTATCATCAATGCCTGAATTTATTGTATTATTCTCATTAGTAATTTTTTTATCAGTTATAAAATATTTTTTTGATAACAAGACACATATAAATCCAATAATTGATATAGCTAATACTATTGCAAGCATCTTTAAAAAACCAATCACAATAGTTCCCACTATTAATACTAATAATATCAAAATAAATATTGCTAATAATTGCTGATCATTAATAATTTTTGTATACATCTTTTTTATTTTTTTTGCTATTTTTTTAAATTTTTTTTTCATTACATACCTCACTATTAAAATATAAATTATCTATAACTTTTAAATAATCTAATCGTGGATTATAAGATTCACTTATTTTATAACCATTTACTTCAAAAAACTCTATCGGAATAGATTTCCTGGATTCATTTTTCATAAAATTCAACAGTACATTAGTTTCTAATAAATAAGTAACATTATTTACATAAAATCTAACAATTATAAAAGAAATTCCACCATGGCATTTAATTTTCTTTAAATGTTCTATTTGATGTTTATGAAGGTTAGAAAGCGCAAATGATTTATTCTTTTTAACTTCTTTAGCATCAAAATCTATATACATGCCTTTATATATTCCATTATAATCTGTAGTAGATGGTTTTTCATAATATGCTTCTTTAATTACAGTACATTGTCTAGAAGGATAGCTTACCTTAGTTACTCTTATTGGAGTAGGCTTTTTATGTATTACAGCTATATCATTATCTAAGTAGTATTTGTTCGTAATATTTATATCATCCTCTAAAGCCATACCACGATTTGCAAATGTATTAAATAGTTTATTTGAAATCATTCTACCACCATACTTAATTATACTACATATTATATATAAATGCCATACATAAATTTTATAACTGTTTACAGTGTAAATATAGTATAAGAATATTCTTC
>CAZMXJ010000132.1:0-3520 GCA_964570235.1 uncultured Clostridium sp.
TTGTCTATTTATAACCAAACTTGAATTAATCACATTCCTCACACGCACGCCCTCCCGCATTTAAGTGATTGGATAACACTATTACATCACTATTATTACCATACGCATTGAGAATCTTGTTTACTCTATCTGTAGGGCTTAATGTAGTATCAGTGCTTCTCGTAATCGTAACAGGAAGACCCAATTCTTTTAATCTATTGTATATATAGTTTGCAATTTTCAAATTATAATCCTTTTCGATAATTCCGTTACCTGATGCCCCAGGATCATTTCCTCCATGTCCAGCATCTACTACTATCTTTTTTATTGAATCATTATACACATATTTCACCTCATTATAAAATATGTATTTATCTCAATTTAGTTACTATAACTGAGCAATATCTCTCCAATTAGTAGGAAATCCTATATTATCAAGAATCTTATCGATTGGAATACTATCCACTTTACCATCAAGTATATCTATTTCGTATCCAAGTTCATATATGAGTAGTCTAAAATCATCAGGACTAAGCATATACTTAAACATGATAACTAAAGAATATAAATCATTTTTGCCATATATATATTCATATTCAACAACAGGAATATTTAACATATGATGATATTTATTATTTGGTATACCTCTTTGAGTCTTATGATCATATAATATATCTTCATGGGCACACAAATTTCTATAATTTGACATTATAGGTAAAAACACACTTAACTCTTCTTCATCAACTCCATAGTATTTAGCTATTTCTTTCTTATCTTCAATCTTTAATATCATATATAATTCACTTATAATACCAAATGAAAGAACCTTAACTAAAATCCACATAGGTATATATCCATAATTAGTTAAATAATGTAGAGTTGCTGTATGTTGTTTAGCGTTTACTCTTATCTGCCTTTTCATCTTATTTATTACATCTGTTACTTGTCTATGTTTAGATATATCAGTATTAAAATTTGATAATTTTAAATAATCCTTTTCTTTATATCCATATTTGCTAGATAAATGATAACTAAATATTGATTTTAAATTGTTTTCAACTATTAAAAGATACTTAAACATAATATTTCTAAGGTTCCTATCAAAACTAAACAATGCATAAAGTTCGTCAAAGGTAGAACCTTCAATAAATCTTTTATTATCTGAAGGTTTCATGAATACATGTCTATACCCATTGATAAAAAAGTAATTTTCCCTTAATAAAATCCTCTTAGTCTTTTCTTCATCATTTATAATTAATCCTTTATCTTTTAAAATTTCAATTTGTTCATCAATAGTTTTAAATTGTTTTACTTTTCCCATACTTATCACCTATCCTTAGAATAAATTATCAACGTTAAAATTAAAAACCAAAGCAACCTACTATTCTAATAATTTAATTTTATCTAAACTTTGAAATATAGTAAATATAATATAAGTTATTTTATACTTTTTTGACACATTAAAACACTTCTAATAAAGAATCAGCCAAAACATTAACTAGTTTGTTTTGATAATCATCTTGATTTAACAAGTACCTATCATTAGGATTGGATATAAATCCAAGTTCTAATAATAAACCAGGTTTTGTAATTCTTTTATACATATACAAAGTGCTTATTTCCTGAATATTTCTATCACTATTCAAGTACTTATTAAAATTTTTTTGAAAAATATTAGCAAGTTTTATATTATTTTCATTAATATCATCATAAAACACTTGGGCCCCATTCCAACTTGTATTAGAAGAAGAATTTAAGTGAATTGATAAATACATATCAGCATCAGACGAATTTATCATGTTTGCTCTATTAGATAAGTCGTTTCTCTTTCTTAAACTTGCATTAGGGTTAGAAAGATCATAATCATTATCTCTTGTCAAATAAACAATTGCCCCCAAACTTTCTAATTTATCTCTTAACTTTAAAACTATGCTTAAATTAATATCTTCTTCATAAATGTCTTTATAATATGCTCCAGGATCTTTACCACCATGTCCAGCATCTAAATATATTGCTTTACCAGTTAAAGGAGCCTCTCTCATAAAAGCATTAGCTTTATCAAATGCAAATATAAGAATAATAAATACTAAAAACATTTTTAATCTATACATTATTTCACCTATAAAATTATACGAATTTATATAAGAAAAATTACCTAAATAACTATCTAAACATCAAAAAAAGACTTACTCAAAAGTCTATTTTTTAAATACGAATAACTTGCTTAATAAATAATTAGTAACAAGTATTACAAATTGTAATATTATTTTTGCCACCATATCATTAACTTTCATGATTGAAACAAGTAATATCATTAAAACTACTTCTAATCCTAATGTAAATAACCTACTGACTACAAATTTAGATATTTCCCTAATAATATTTTTTTCTTTACTTTCAAACACAAAAGCTTTATTAGTAAAATATGCAAATGTAACTGAAAGAATCCAAGAAACAATAGAAAGTACAATGTAATTTTTAGTTAAAAATCTAAATAAATAGTAACTTCCGATACTTACTATGGTAGTTAATATACCAACTATAACATAATTAATTATTTCTTTATTTTTTCTATATAATTCATTTATTTTATCTTTAAATATTATGTAAACAAAGATTAGTGCTACTAAACATACTCCCATTAGCACATTTAGTATTAACATATTATCTAAATAAAACTTTAACAACCTATTTAACATTACTACACATCCTTTTTTCTTTTCTTAAATATATCTGAATATATAATTGGTAAAAATATCATATATCCTAAAATAGAAGTAACCATTCCTTCAAACAAGTATGGTGAAGTATATATTATTTTTATATTATGGTATCCTTCATTTATTTCAAATCCAATGAATGTATCATCAACTTTCTCATACTCAGTTATTTTATCATCCACATATATTGTAAATCCTTTTTCTTCATATGGAATAGATATTATAAAGTATCCATTTTCTGATACATTAATATTTCCAACTATTTCATCACCTGATGTTAATTCTTTATCAATAATAAATTCATCTACATTATGAACAAAATCTGTTATATCACTATAATCTAAAGAATAAACACTAATATTCGAAATAATATATTTGCCTTTATCAAACATTATATTTAGTTCGTTAATTTCATCATTTGAAGATATTACATATTCAAATTTATAATTTTTATTATGATATATCCAACTACGACATGATAATGTATTTTTTACATTATTTATAGTAATAGATGTATCTCCAATTGAACAAGATTCCGAATAATTCATATCGAACGAAATAAATAGTAGTTTATTTTCATATGGTTTACTTAATTTCAAAACAATATTTCCATTATCTTCACTTTGAATAATATACTTATCTTCTTCTTTTTGTATTGATATATTGTTATAAGAAGATTCGTATGTTAAATTTACTTTTTTTGTCCTATTAATATGTGAATCATATCCATCTTTATCTATAACTACATTTGTAACAAGTGAATATGCTTTTTCTGGATAATCTAAACTATCATATTTTTCTTTACTAAGTATCTTACTAGT
>CAZMXJ010000133.1:0-3515 GCA_964570235.1 uncultured Clostridium sp.
AAAGAACTAATACTGAAAGATATACAATATCTAAAAAACAATATATAAGAGATAAAATACATTTATCAGAATTGCAAGATAAATATTGTGATAGATTAAATGCTAGAGGATTTGAACTAGAAAGGGGTTTAAAAGGAAGTAGTGTAGAAAACTTATCAGTAAAAGAATATAAAAAGATTACTTCTAATTTAGAAAAAGAATTAACTAAAAAAGAAAGTAATCTAGAAAAGTCTATTAATAATTTAGAAGAACAATTAAAAACTAATAAACCAATACTATTTGATAAAGATTCAGTAAAGGTAAAAAAAGAAACTTTAGATTGTATGAATCAAGTAATAAAAGATGCTAAGAAGATAGAAGAAATGCAACCTAGAATGGAAAGTACATTTAAGAGTATGAAGAACTTCTCGGATACTTTATCAGAAACTAGCAAGAAAAATATATCTTTAAATAAAGAAATAGATAATATAAAATTAAGAAATCAAAGTTTAGAAAGTCAAATAGGAGGATTAAGAGAAACAATAGATTACCTACAAGTGATTATAGAAGCTATAATAGAGTTTGTATATCAGTTATTTCATAACTTCAATATTCCAAAAACTGAAGAAAAACAATTTAGAAACGAATTTTATGAGCATATTCCATCAAGATTATATAAAAATAAAGATAAAGATGATCGCGAACTATAGAAAGACTATAATTGCATTATAGTAACACACTACGATATTGGCAGAGCCAATAACTATGTGTGCCAAGGATAAACCCTTTGGAATCCCAATAAAGCACCAATACTACAAACTTATGTAAGTAGTAAAGGTGCTCTTTTTTTATTTCAGCATTTAGCTTCATAAAAAAATAAAAAGACTTTTCTCACTTTCATTGAAATACAATTTCAACAAAACGTGCCCGTCTTTTTAATTAAAATACTATCGCCACTTTCATTCTTTCAGAACAAAACGTGCCACGTATTTTATCCAGGTAGAATACCGTAAAATCGTGTTATAATATAGTTATGGAAGTGATAAGATGTCTAATTTAATAATAGAAGATAAAAAATTATTTGATATGTGGAATTTTCAAAAGAACAATAATATAAATATAGAGACTATCACTTTAGGTTCAAATAAAAAAGTATGGTGGAAGTGCGTTAAAGGTCATGAATGGGAAGCCTTAGTTTGCAATATGTCTAAAAGTAAAGAGTGTCCATATTGTACGAATAGAAAAGTTTTAAAGGGATATAATGATTTAGGAACATTATTTCCTAAACTAGTAGAAGAATGGAATTATGAAAAAAATAAGAAATCACCATTTGAGTATTCAAAGAGTTCTGAAGAAAAAGTATGGTGGAAATGTAGTAAAGGACATAGCTATATAACTAGAATTGATACACGAGTAAGAGGGGTAGAATGCCCTATATGCGAGGGTAGAGAGGTATTAATCGGATTTAATGATATTATTACTTTATATCCTGTTATTGGTGAATACTGGAATTATGATAAAAATACAGTAAATCCACAAACATTAAAAATAGGGGATTCTAACAGTTACAGTTGGAAATGTAAAAACTGCGGTTATGAATGGAAAACAAGAATTGGACATATTATCAGGGATTTTAATGGATGTAGGATTTGTAATAAAGGAGTTAATTTAGAAAATGCAAAAAGAATAATTAGTTCTGATTTAATAAAAGAATGGGACTATCATAAAAATATTAATATAGATCCAGAAAAAGTTTCGATAAATAGTAGAGATAAGGTATGGTGGATATGCCCTAAGGGACATAGTTATTCATCAAGAATATATTCTAGAAATGCTGGTACAGGTTGTCCATATTGTTCTAATCATAAGGTACTACCTGGATATAATGATTTGGCAACTAAGAAACCAATTTCCTTAAAAGAATGGAATTATGAAAAAAATAATGACTCAACACCAAATAGTATTCTTGCTGGAAGTGTAAAAAGGGTACATTTTATTTGTTCAAAAGGTCATGAATACGAAATGAAAGTTCGAGATTATTATAATGGATATAATTGCCCTGTATGTTCTAATAGAGTTATTGAAGAAGGTGTTAATGATTTTGCTTCCTTCGATAAAAGATTACTAAAAGAATGGAATTATGAAAAAAACGTCATAAAACCTACTGAAATATCGTCTAAGTCTAATGAAAAAGTATGGTGGATTGGTGAATGTGGACATGAGTGGCAAGCGACAATAAATTCAAGGACAATGTTAAAAACTAATTGCCCAATATGTGCTGAAGAAAGACATGCATCTGTTTCAGAAAAAAGTGTTTTATTTTATATTATCAAATCTCAAAAATACAAAAAAGTTTTTGAAAACTATAAGGACGATAAAATTAAACTAGAATTAGATATTTATATTCCAAGTATCAAAACAGCAATTGAATATGATGGTGAAAGATGGCATAGAAATGTTGAAAAAGATTTAAAAAAAGATTTGATGTGTGAAAAAAATAAAATTAGATTAATAAGAATTAGAGAAGATGGATGCCCAGATTATAAGTCGTCATCAATAAAAATATACTTGCCAAATAATAAGTCAAAAGGTTTAGAGATAGGAATTGAAAAAGTATTAGATTTATTAAAAATAAATAATAATGATATTAACATTGATCGTGATACCACTGAAATATTAAGTATGATTAATTTTATGGTTAAAGAGAATAGTATTTTAAATACTAATCCTGATATTGCAAAAGAATGGCATCCAGTTAAAAATGGAAACTTAAAGCCGGAACATACAAAACCTGGATCAAACAAAAAGGTGTGGTGGATTTGTCCTAAGGGACACGAATATCAATTATGTGTTAATGCTAGAATTGTCCGTGGACATGGATGTCCATATTGTAGTAGCCATAGAGTTATGAAGGGATATAATGATTTAGAAAGCCAAAACCCAGTATTAGCAAAAGAATGGGATTATGATAGGAATATAATTTCTCCATCTGAAGTAACTGTTGCTTCTGGGAAAAAAGTATGGTGGAAATGCGATAAAGGGCATGAATGGGAAGCAGCAATTTCAAAAAGATCAAATGGAAGAGGATGTCCTTATTGTTCTGGTCAAAGAGTTTTAAAAGGATATAATGATTTGGCCACACTAAATCCAACATTAATAGAGGAATGGAATTATAATAAAAATATAGATGTTTTACCAACAGGTGTCTCTGCTCATTCAGGTAGAAAAGTATGGTGGAAATGTTCTAAATGTAATCATGAGTGGCAAGCAACCATTGATAAAAGATCAAATGGAAGAGGATGCCCAAAATGTAAAAATAAGAAATAGTAATATTTCTTTTTTTTAATAAAAATACCACAGCACTTTTAAGTTGATGAAAAAAGTGAGTCCACATTGATTGAATAATCAATATATGATACAATTTTCTTGGAAACAAAAGATAAAATGTATGATGACTTTGTCCACATTTTGTCCACGTAACATATAAAATTAGTAATATTTATAATATAGATAATACTAATAATATAATGTACTAA
>CAZMXJ010000134.1:0-3504 GCA_964570235.1 uncultured Clostridium sp.
AATAAATGTAAAAAATACTAATTATGATTTATTAGAAGATTATTATAAATATATAATAAATAGTATTCCAGGTATGGCTGTTAAGATGTTTTTAGATAATACTATATATTTTGATAATGGTATTAAGATAGAGGTATTAAATATTGCTGAAGAAAATAAGCTTAAAGAGTATATAGATATTATAAAGACTGAACTAGCTAGTGCAGGATTTGATAGTGATATTGATATTGTTATAAATAAAGAAAAGAATGAAGAAATTAAAAAAGCTATTGAAGAAGAAACGAAGGAATTAGTAATTGAAAAAAAAGAAGTGGTTAGTAAGGTTATTGTTGGGTCTGATTTAGAAGACGTAAAAGTAAACTATGAAATTAGAGATATTATTGGAGAAGATAATAATGTTGTAGTAGAGTGTTATGTATTTGGTACAGAAGTTTTTGAATCTTCTAAGAGTAATTTTAAGATTTTAACTTTGAAGATAAGTGATAATACAGATAGCATTTATTGTAAAGTCTTTAGCAAAGATGCTAATGAATTTGCAGGGCTATGTTCTAAGATAAAGACAGGTAAATGGTATAAAATAAGAGGTTATACTAAGAATGATCCATTTTCACGAGATTTAGTACTTAATGCTAGAGATATTATTGAAATACCTTCTAAAGATGTAGACATAACTGATGATAGTGAAGTTAAGCGAGTTGAACTTCATGCTCATACCATGATGAGTCAAATGGATGGCGTTACTAAGTTTGATTTAAATAAACATACTTGTGAACTTGTATCAAAAGCAATAAAAATGGGTTATAGAGGAGTTGCAATAACAGACCATAATGGATGTCAAGCATTCCCAGTTGCCTATGGCATTATTAATGATTATAATAAAAAAATAGAAGATAAGAGTAAGCATTTTAAAGGATTATATGGAGTTGAGTTAACTTTAGTTGATGATACTGTAAATATTGTAGTTAGGCCAACAGATGAACCATTAATGAATAATACTTATGTAGTATTTGATACTGAAACTACTGGATTTAATGCGGCTGGTGGAGATCAAATGATTGAAATAGGTGCAGTTAAAATAAAAGAAGGAGTTATAGTCGATAGATTTGATGAACTTATTAACCCAGGTAGACATATTCCTGATAAAATAACTGAACTTACTTGTATAACTGATGAAATGGTAAAGGATGCTTCTGATGAAGAAACTGTTACAAAGAGATTTTTAGAGTGGACCGGAAACCTTCCAATGGTTGCCCATAACGCTAAATTTGATATTTCTTTTATAGAAATGGCTATGAAAAAATATGATTTAGGAGAATTTAAAAATACAGTAATAGATACATTAGAATTATCTAGAATAATAGATCAAGGATTTGCTAGGCATGGTCTTTCTGCTCTTGTTAAAAGATATAATGTACCATGGGATGAAGATGCTCATCATAGAGCAGATTATGACGCAGAAGGTACTGCTTTAGTATTTCATAAAATGATTGAAAAACTTACTTCTCAAAATTTAAAAAAGATAAGTGATTTGGATAATTTGATTTCAAAAAACGAAATACATAAATTTGGTAGAACATTTCATTTTAATGCAATTGCAATAAATAAGACTGGACTAAAAAACTTATTTGAAATTATATCTTTAGCTAACACTACATATTTATATAAAACTCCTAGGATATTAAGAAGTAAATTAAATGAACTTAGAGAAGGCTTATTAATCGGTAGTAGTTGCTATTTAAGTGAAGTATTCATTGAAGGTAGAAGCAAAGATGGAGAAGAACTAACTAATATAATTAATTTCTATGATTATGTTGAAGTACAACCTCCATCTGTATATAGTCATTTGATAGATTTAAGTGATTTTAAGAATGAGTATGAATTAAAAGAACACATTAGAAAAGTAGTAAATGCTACTAAAGAAGCAGGAAAGATAATTGTTGCAACAGGAGACGTGCATCACTTTAATAAGGAAGATAAAGTATATAGAGAAATAATTGTTAATCAAAAAGTACCTGGTGGAGGTAGACACCCACTCGCAAAAAGGGAAATAAAATCAATACCATCACAACATTTTAGAACTACTGAAGAAATGCTTAATGATTTTAGCTTTTTAGGAGAAAATCTTGCTTATGAAATAGTAGTAACTAATACAAATAAAGTTTTGGATATGGTTGATGAAATAGAAGTTATAATTGATACTAATGGTATACCTTTTTCACCTAGAGTAAAGAGTGATGATGGTAGTAGTTACTTAGATTGTCCTAGAGTTGTAACGGATTTAGTATATAATAAAGCATTAGAGTGGTATGGAGATCCACTTCCACATAATATAGAAGAAAGAATTTCTAAAGAATTATATGGAGATGCAGTATACAATTGTTATAAAGAAAAAATAATGTCTTCTAATCCAAATATAAGTGATAAAGAATTAGAAAGTGAGATATTTAAAAATGTACATAATACTGTATTTGAAGGTTTTGATGCAGTTAAGGCTCTAATTAAAGAACATTTAAAAGAAAAATGGACTAATGAAGATGGAGAATTAACTGATGATGCTTTAAATAAAAAAGTAAAGAAAGAACTAGGTGGAATTATAGGCGGAGGATTTGATCCAATATACTTAATTGCTCAAAGATTAGTTAAACACTCAAATGATGAAGGATATTTAGTAGGTTCGCGTGGATCCGTTGGATCATCATTTGTCGCAACTATGATGGGTATAACTGAAGTTAATCCACTTCCAGCTCATTATAGATGTACTAATTGTAAACACAGCATATTTGATGATGAAAGTGGTAACCCACTTGGTGAAAATTATTCAACTGGCTTTGATTTACCAGATAAAAAATGTCCTAAGTGTGGAAGTGATATGTATAAAGATGGACAAGATATGCCATTTGCTACATTCTTAGGATTTAATGCAGATAAGGTACCTGATATAGACCTTAACTTTAGCGATTTGAACCAAGCATCTGCACACGCTTATACAAAAGTGTTATTTGGTGAAGACAATGTATATAGAGCAGGTACTATTGGTACAGTTGCAGATAAAACAGCGTTTGGTTATGTAAGAGGATATTTAGAAGAAAAAGGGCTAACTAGAAGAAATGCTGAAATCGAAAGGTTAGCTATAGGTTGCACTGGTGTTAAAAGAACTACTGGTCAACATCCAGGAGGTATAGTAGTTATACCAGACTATATGAAAGTATTTGATTTTACGCCGTTTCAATTTCCGGCAGAAGACGTGACTTCTCCGTGGAGAACTACTCACTTTGATTATCACGCAATAGATCAGTGTGTGTTAAAACTAGATATTTTGGGACACTCAGATCCTACACAACTTCGTATGATTCAAGATATTACTAATACAGATATTACAAAAGTACCACTTGATGATAAAGAAACAATGAGTATATTTACATCAACTAAAGCTTTAGGTGTAACTAATGAACAAATAATGTGTGATACAGGTACACTTGGTATTCCAGAATTTGGTACACCATT
>CAZMXJ010000135.1:0-3458 GCA_964570235.1 uncultured Clostridium sp.
TACTTTTAGTGGTATATTCGAATCAAATCTAGGGTCTTGGAATAAACCTTCTTTTAATGCTTTTAATAATTCTAAATCTGGATTTTTTAGGAAACTCCCTGCTTTATACCTATCGCTACATATTTGGTATAAACTATCTATTTGTTCACTATATTTAGTATATAATTCTTTAGGCAACATTAATGGTGACTTAGATGAATATAAATATTCAGATACATTAAATATATGTCTTCCATCTAATGGTTCAAATAAACGTTTTATTTTTCCTAAAGTAGTATTTGAATCTATATCTATATCAAGTTCACTTATTATATCAAGAGTTTTCTTTATAAATTCCATATTCATATCTTCAATGTATCCACTTAATCGGAAATCTTCTTCATATAATTTTATAAAACTATCAATAGTATCTTGACCAAATCTTTCTACTAAATCTTTTGATATAGATAAATCTGTGTGTCCACTTTTTGTAATCACTCTATATATTTCTAAATTAGTGGTTTGATTAGTTGCTTGAACGTCTTGTGAAACTGTTTCATTACTTTCAACACTCTTAGGTAATGTATGTTCTTCACTTACATCTACTAGTAACTCACTATCTTCCAATGATATTGAACTTGATGTATCCCCTGTAACTCTTGATGAATTATTAGATTCATCAAGAGTATTTTTATAAGGGATACTACCTAGACTAGATTTAGGACTTGTTACATCAAATACTTCTAAAGAACTTGTTCTACCTATATGTGAATTATTTAAAGGCTGTGACTGATTACTTATATTTGTATGCCCATCCATAGATATATCATAAGAAGCAATTACAACACCTCTTTCATGTTCAAAACCTTCTGTATCTGTATACGATTCTCCTATTCGCAACATTTCTTCTCTTAAATTGAATATTAATTTTTGACCCCAACTATCTACTATTAAATTACCATCTGAAGTTATTCCTACTACTGACATTATGTGACAACCAACATTCCTTTTTGCGATGGTGCCATCTGGATAGAATAAGTCAAATCCATCAGATGTAAGATGAACATGTTCTCCTCTTGCTAGATTATCATGAATCCTTGTAATAACATCTTCATAATGCATCATGCTATTAGTCTTATTTACGTTATGATATGAGTTATAGTAGAAAGTTCCTTCTATGTTAAACTTTATTCCTTTTTTATCCAAGAATTTTTTGAAACGCTCCATTGCAACTTTACCACCAGTAGTTAAATTCAAATAATTTTCATTAGTATATTTAATATCATATTTACCGTTTTCATTAGTAACTAATACACCATCATTAATTATAGAATACATATCTACTAATAACATAGTTGTATTTAATTGCTGTTTACCATTTACTTTTATGTACATTGGAAAACCAAAATGTTTCTCAAATAACTTAGCATTATTTTTATACTTATCAAATATCAAATTAACCGTAGAGGCATAATTACATATTCCACGTCCACCAGCTTCCTCTGTTTCAAGTAAGTATAAGAATTGAATTGCTTCTTTAATACTCATACCTGGATAATTTTTTATTACTTGATCTATTAGATTATTAAGTTCGTTAATTTCAGATATATTCTGAGTAAATATAAATCTTCGGTTTACTCTTAACAAAGCATTTTTTAACTGTTCATCAGATAAAGTTTCATCATTAAGCACCTTCATAAAATCTTCTGCTTCTATTTCCCTACCACACAATTTCTCAATTGCATCCTTCATTTTTACTTTTTGTAATATTTCACTAACAGCACCTTGATCAGCACCAAATACTAAACCATTTCTATCGAACATTACATATAATGGTGTTCTTATTTCTATACTTGAATCAACTACAGGCACTTCTCTATTCAAAAATTCTAAAGTTTGAGCAGGATAATGTGATTCCAAACCATTACTTTTCAAATACTCAGCAAATTTATTTATAGCTTTAATTATTTTTTGTCTTTCAATACCATTGTACTTGCTAATTTTTCTAGGATTATTTATTATTTCTTCAAGCAATACTGTATTATATTCACCAAAAGTTTTTGGAACTATTATATAACTATTATCTAATACATAACTATTATTATATAAATCTTTAATCTTTTCAAAATTATCATTATATAATTCTCTTAATTCTGAATTTGATTCAAATAATTTTTCTACAGCATTAAATAAATTTTTTGTATTTCCATCTCTTAAAAACTTTTTGTATGAATCTGTTTCCATTTTCAATATATCAATAATCTTTAAAGTTTCTAATTTTCCATCACCAAAATCCACATATTTATCAACTATCATAGGGTTTTGTCCATTAAAGAATTCTTGAAGATTTAAAATCGTTTGATTTTCTTTTAGATTAGAAATAAACTTTAATTTTTGCATAATATCTTCTGTTAAAATAATTCCATTTTCTTGCAGATACTTATAAAGTAAATTGCAATTTTCAATAATTCCATCATCAAAGTTATATGATGGAGGAAATTCCATTTCACCACTTATCAAACCTAATAAACTTTGTGTACTATATGATTGTTTACCACTAGGTAACACATTGGCTACATATTTAGGTAGATATATTGGGCTTGCATGTTCACTAAACATTTCATGCAGATTATAGATGTATAAATCATTATTCGTTACGCTATCAAAATCAATTCTAGATAATACTTCACATATTGTTCTAAGATTTTTACTATTATTAATACTTAAATCTATACCTTGTAATATTTTCTGTTTTATGTCCATAGAAAATGCATCGTTTTTTATAAGATTTTCAAGTACACGTTCGTAAGAATCTATTGAATCTATTCCTTCTCCAATTTTTCTTACAAACATATCATACAATAGATTTCTTTGACACTCATCGTATAAATCTTCTGATATAGCTAACATATCTGAACCATTCTTAATAATACTTTCTCCATTGACAATATGTAAATTATTTTGCTTAGCAGACTTATATGCTTCATAGAATCTTTCTACATTTGTATCAATATCTACATTAATTCCATTTCTTCTTGCTCCATCTATGTATTCTACTATTCTATCTAATAGTTTACTACGTTGTTCTTTACCAATAATTGAATCATATGAAGAAACTAACTCAGTATTATTTTTAATCAAATCCCTTAAATCCAGTGTAGACTTTAATTCACTGCCATCATATACTTCAAAATTGTAATTAATTATAGACATATTATTACCAGTAGTTTCTGTACTAACAATGCTACCAGTAGTAGAATCATAACTTAAATCACCTAAACATAGTGTATCTCCTGTTTTATATGTATAACCATTTGCCTTAATTATTGATTCGACGTACTCTATTAATTTAGGACCATATTTTATTACAATGCTAGAATCTGTATTACTACCAATTGATACATCTACATATTGTAGCACACCATCCATAGTAACAGGTAGCTTAAAGCAGTTCATGAAATCTTCAATACCATCTACTA
>CAZMXJ010000136.1:0-3438 GCA_964570235.1 uncultured Clostridium sp.
ATTTGCCCAATTAATACTAGAATAATTAATAATCATATATACAAACATGTGTATATACCACAATATAGTTGCTGTGAAGAGGATATTGTAACAAATGTAGATGAATGTGGATGTGCAAATAACTTTAGTTTTTATTAGGAAAACGTCATATTGACGTTTTTTCTTGCTTAAATAATTTATTAATATCGTTCTGATTTTGAAATATTTTACTATTTTAGAAAAGTGTGATATAATGAATACATGTGGAGCAGTATCCTAGTTGATTTATTTATTAGGAAGACGAGCCTAAAAATTCGTTAAAGGGCACATCTGCGAAGCTTCTTGTGCTTGCCTATTACGCCCAGTTTTGGGTGGGTGCTGGAAGAGGAATGTTGGGCCACCATAATGGCATATGTAATGGACCCAACATTCTTTGAGACTCCTGTTTGTAAAAAGCCTATACACCTCTGTTGGTTGATGGACTTTTTATGACTTGAGATTAAACCTAATATGCGGCGAACAGCTGTGATTAGTGTAGCCTGCCTTGAGTGAGTATAGGGGATACAGGTCTATACAATAGGAGTAGACGTACGAATATTGTTATTGCTGTTGAAACTCTACTTGCAAAAAAGAGCTAATAGTATATAAATCTTGAAGAAAATTCCTAGGCTGTTAGTTAATTTTGGATTAAAGTGTGTACTAAGTGGCAATCAAGTCATATAGATGGAAACACTATATCTATTCTTTTAAAGGGGAACCGCATTTTGGTAACGAAATGTAAGAATGGGGGAAAACCTACTTGACCTAAGGCATAATATTTCCATTATTAATTCCACAATTTTTAATTTTAATAGGAGTTATATGAAAAAAAATAAGGAAATAAATTGGATATTTACAATAACAATTCTGGCTTTTTTTATAACAATAGTTTTTTCATTAGGAGCACAAGTCTTGCTTGAAGGCGTAAATATATTTGTTGGTACAATAATAATATTGTTATTTATATTCATAGGAGTTGTATTTGATATAATTGGGGTGGCAGTACAAAGTTCCGATACTGTACCATTTCATGCAATGGCATCGAAAAAAGTAAAAAGCGCAAAGACAGCGAAGAAAATGCTTAATAATTCTGCAAAAGTTTCCACATTTTGTAATGATGTTATTGGAGATATATGTAATATAATAAGTGGTTCTGCAGTAACTGTAGTAGCAGCTAGTATAGCGTTAAAATTAAATATGAACGAAACAATACCTACATTACTTGTTACAAGTGTAGTAGCTGCACTTACTATTGGTGGTAAAGCATTAGGCAAAGGTTTTGCTGTTAGTAAAAGTGAATATATAATTACTCAGGCAACCAAGGTAATGCATTTTTTTAGCAAGAAGTAATTTTGATTTATACACATATTTTGCATTTTAAATAAATAATTGGAAGTTTAATATTTATATTAATCTTCTTTTTTATTTTATATGTTATAATTTAAATAGAGGGATGAATTATGAAAGAAGATAAATTATGTGAGCAAGTAATATACTTGATTATGTGTAATAAATCGATAGATGAAATATGTGACGAATTAGATTTAAAAAGGGATAATGTTCTAGAAATTCTTAGAACTATAAGTGATAATGGGACAAAAATAGATATTAAAGATGGTGAAATATTGACATTTAAAAATCCGGATGTTATCAGAACTCCATTTAATATAAGAACTGGTAAAGATCATATTAGATTGGGACATTTGGGAGATACTCATCTTGCAAATAAAAGTGACGATATAGATACTCTTAGAAGAATATATGATAAAGCAGAAGATAAGGGCGTTGATGCAATGTTTCATGCAGGAGATTTTGTAGATGGAATTGTTTCTACTCCTGGATATTTTAGAAATTTGAAGGAAAAAAGTTATGATGGACAGTTGCGCTATGCTATTGATAGATATCCAAAATATAGTGGAAAAACCTTTGTTGTATCTGGGAATCATGATGATTATTGGACTAAACTTACAGGAAAAGAGATAATAAAAGATGTAAGTGATAAAAGGAATGATATTGTATATTTGGGCCCATCAAGAAGAATTGTATACGTAGATGGCTTAAAAATAAATATATTGCATGGTAGGTTTAATGCGCATGGATTAGTTCATGATATAAACACATATATAGATTCTATTCCACAGGGGAAAAAACCTAATTATGTGCATTCTGGTCATTATCATACTAGTGAATATTTGGTTCATGATGGTGTGAAAAGTTTTAGGACTGCGAGTTTGATGAGAAAATCTCCATATACAAATAAAAGAGCATTAATTCCAGAACAGTCAATATACTGGGTTGATGTGTATTTTGATGATAATGGTAATGTTGCTGAAGTTACTCACGAGAAGGAGTCTTTTAGAAAATAGAAAGATATTGTATATGATTAAATGATGTAATTGTTTTTACATCATTTTTAAATAAAATGTAATATTTTGTATTGCTAAATGTAAGATGTAATGAGGAGGTTTTATGAAGAAAAGATTTTTTAAATCTTATGGTATGCCTATAGTATTACTTATTTCTATATTATTTGGAACATTATTAGGTGTATTAGTAGAAGATGCTAGTATATTTAAACCATTTGGTGATATATTTATAAATTTAATGTATACAATTGTTGTACCGCTTGTATTCTTTACTATTTCTAGTAGCATTGCAAACATGATTAATTTAAAAAGATTAGGTAAAATATTAAAATATGTATTTATAGTATTTGTAATTACCAGTTTGATTTCTTCTATATTTATGCTTTTTGGTTTATCTATATTTGATGTAGCAAAGGGTGTTAATATAAGCCTTACTACTGGTGAAGTAGAAAAGGTTGATGTAGGGAATCAAATAGTTAAAGCATTAACTGTAACTGATTTTGGTGATTTATTTTCAAGAAAAAATATGTTTCCTTTAATAATATTTTCTGTATTATTTGGAATATCTGTTGCTTTACTCAAAGAAAAGAGTAGTAATATAAAGAAGAATTTGGAAGTATTATCTTTGGTAATGATGAAGATAGTAAAAATAATTATGTATTATGCTCCTATCGGTTTATGTGCTTATTTTGCTAATTTAGTTGGAGAATTTGGACCAGAACTTATTGGAAGTTATGCTAAAACAATGGTTTTCTATTATGTTATGTGTGTATTATATTTCTTAATATTTTATACAATATATGCATATATTGCAGGAAGAAAGAGAGGAGTAAAGAAATTTTATAAAAATATATTACCAGTAGTTCTTACATCTTTTGCTACACAATCTTCTTTAGCATCTCTTCCAACTAACCTAGATGTAACTGAAAATATGGATATTCCGAAAGATATAAGAGAAGTATCTCTACCTATAGGTACTACTATGCATATGGAAGGTTCTAGTATGGGTTCAATTTTAAAAATAGCATTCTTATTTAGCATATTTAAGATGTCA
>CAZMXJ010000137.1:0-3417 GCA_964570235.1 uncultured Clostridium sp.
AGTATTACTAATACATTAAATACTAAATTTATATATGATTATTTTGAAATGGTTGAGAAAAGATATAATGATTTATTAGACTTAGGTATTACTGATTATTTAAAGCTTAATAAAGCCAATGTTATATTGGGAAGTTTTATTGATTTATCTTTAAATAAAAGATTACTATCTGATAAAACATTTAAGAATTATATGGATAATAAACTAATAGAATTAAAAAAACTAAATAAAGAGATAAAAAACATAAATACAAAGAAACATAATTTGTTAATTAGTATTTTACTTTTTAATAAAAATATTTTCCTTGTGCTTATGAGATGTTATTTAAGATTGAGTAGGTAATGTATATGATTAAACTTTCGTATGATGAAATAAAAGAAAGAGAAGTTAATATTTTAAAGTATATTAAAGATGTTTGTAATAAAAATAATTTAAGGTATTACTTATATTCAGGTACTTTAGCAGGTGCCGTTGAATATAACGACTTTTTGCCTAATGATGATGATATAGATATTGTTTTATCTAGACCTGATTATGAGAGGCTTTTAGTTATACTTAAAAAATGCAAGAAATATAAGTTACTTACTCCACATAATAATTCTAATTATTATTATCCGTTTGCAAAACTAGTTGATAAAAAAACTAGTTTGAAGGAAAATAGTAGATTAAAAATTAGTGATTTAGGAATTTATGTTGATATTTTTCCTATGGATGGATTACCAAAGTATTTTAAGAAAACATATTTGTTTAAAATGAGAGTATATAAAAAATTACTATTAACTAAGATGCTTTCTAAACCGGATGTTAAATCAGTTAAACATATTTATTTTTTATTAAAATATTATGTGTTTATGTTTATTAATTATTTATTTAGAAATAGGAAAGATAATTATTTTGCATTATTGATTGATAAAAAATCAAAAAAATATAAATATGATAGTTCTAAGTATATTTCTTTAGTTAGTTTTGGAAGTAGAAATAATAATTATATTTTAAAGAGCGATTTTGAAAAGCAAAGTGAGTATTTATTTTGCGGTAATTATTATACAAGCGTAGAAGATTCATCTATGCTTTTAGATAGAATATATGGTAAAAAAATTAATAATTGTAATAATAGAAAGCATAATTTTATTGCATTTTTAAAATGATTGTGATATTATAAGGAAGATTTTCAGGGAGGGGATTTTTATGGAGTTTAAAATTAATGATTTAGTTAAATATTATTTTAAACATATTGTTTTAGATTTTATAGTTTTTGCTTTTGCGTTAATTATTGGATTATTTTATATATTTAATATTTATGAACCAGAATATGTTGGTAAAACTACGTTTATGTTAGGGGTATGTGTACATGAATGTGATGAAGATAGTCATATAGATATTTATTTTAATGATGCAGTAGTAAAGGATTATATGGAACTTGCGACTACAAATTTGGTTTTAGAAAAAGCAAATGAAATGGCTGGATTAAAATATAAAACTGGTGAATTAAAAGAGATGGTTGATGTTACATATGAAGAAGATACACAATATATTATTGTAACAGCTAGTTCAACTAATAAAAAAGATGGTTCTAAATTATCTTACAATATATATAAAGTTCTTGTAGATGAAGTAATTAGAATATTTGATATTAATAATATACATCTGGTTGATACTAGTGAAGAAGGAAGTTTAAAATATAGTAATTCATTATTAATTTCTATTGCAGTTATTGTTTCATTTATTATTTCTTTTGCTATTATGACTATAAAGTTTTTATTCTTTTCAAATACAAAAGAAAAGATGACTAAATTGGAAGTTAAAGAAGAAGTAGTTAAGAAAACTACTAATAAGAAATCATCTAATACTAAAAAGGCTACAAAGAAAAGTGCAAAAAAGTAATTAAAATAAAGAATATCGTTTATTGATATTCTTTATTTTAATTAGAAATATTTGTTGTATACAAATTTTATTTAATGATATAATTAATTAAAAGAAGTGTAGTATGAAAAATGTAAAATATAATGTTCACAAATTAGTTAAACTTGCTTATAAAGAAACTAAGAGAAGTTCTTTGTTTGTTTATTTATTGTTAAGGTTTTTAGTAATAGTGTGTATGATATTACAAATATTAAGAGGAGATTTAAATAATGCTTTATTGTGTTTACTTTCTTTACTTTTATTGTTTGCACCTTTATTCATTCAAAATAGATTTGAAATAACATTACCTAATGGTTTAGGAATATGTATATACTTGTTTGTTTTTGCGGCAGAAATATTAGGCGAAATAAATAACTTTTATGGGACTATTCCTCATTGGGATACAATGTTACATACTATAAATGGATTTTTAGCTACTGCAGTTGGATTTTCACTTATTGATTTATTAAATAAAAATAGTGAAAGTGTTAACTTATCGCCATTTTATTTATGCCTTGTTGCATTTTGTTTTTCTATGACTATTGGGGTATTGTGGGAGTTTTTTGAGTATAGTTGTGATAAATTTTTATTATTTGATACCCAAAAAGATGCAATTATTGAAACTGTTTCTTCTGTTATAATTAATCCAGATGGTAAGAATAAAGCTATTTTACTCAAAAATATTGGAAGTACAGTTATATATGATAATGATGGCAACATTTTACAGGTAATTGATGGAGGTTATTTAGATATAGGTATTAATGATACAATTAAGGATTTAATTGTTAATTTTATAGGGGCTTTGGTATTTTGTTTCTTTGGATATTTTACTTTAAGTCATAATAAAAGCAACAGTTTTATAAATAATTTTGTGCCACAAAAGGGTAAAAGAAAATTAGCTGATTCAGTTGTTTCTAAATTAGAAGAATCACAGAAATAAGTATGCAGTAGTATGCTTGTTTTTTAATTATTTTTAATAAATATAATATTTTTTTATAATAATTAAATAGTATTATTAATGTTGTAAGGAGATGAATTTATGTTAAAAAAATTTGAAAGATTTATTAATTACTCTATTTTATCATCATTGCTATTTATGGTTTTAGGTTTATTAATTACAATATTTCCCAAAACTTCAATTTCATTATTTTCATATTTTATAGCATTTATGGCACTTTTGTTTGGAATTTATTTAATAGTGTTAGATATCATTGGTAATGATAGAATAATACCTATTGGTATTATGACAGAAGGAATATTATTATTTGTACTTGGATTGATATTATTAATTTATCCAAATACATTAAATATGCTTATTCCTATTGTACTTGGAATATGGTTTATTATAAGTGGTGTTAATAAGATGAAGATATCCATATTAATAAAAGATGTTGATAAGATGAGTTTTGCAATAACTTTAATTGCATCAGTTTTGTCTATAGTTTGTGGTTTTATGTTCATATTTAATCCATTAATATCAACTTCTGTTATTACAATTATTTCTGGAATTACTAT
>CAZMXJ010000138.1:0-3383 GCA_964570235.1 uncultured Clostridium sp.
AATATTGTAAATGGCTCATTTCTATCTTTTACATATACCTTATCATCTTTTTTTAAAGATTTTGTTTTATTAGCGATTTTCTTTGTTTCAGTATTAATATTATTATACGTATCAAGTGTACTAAAAATAGATTCATCTACTATAGCAATATCAATTTCATCATCATATAATGCTTTTATAATTTCGTTAGAGGAAGTGTATTCTTTTATTTCATTATTTTTATCCAATGTATTTTCTTTAATTATTTCATTTGAAAGTTCATTTATTTCAGCCTTTCCATCTTTTGAAGTTATTCCGATTATACTATTATTAATGTTGTTTATTTTATTTATAGGACTATCACTTTTTACTATTACACTTACTTCATACGTTACTGTTTCTTTATAAATACTCGATATACTGCTATATAAATTATTTACTGTTACAGCCATGTAGGAAGTAATTATAAACAAAACTATAAATACCATGTTAAGTAACATAATACCAGCGTTTTTTCCTTTTAAAATTATCTTTAATGTATTTAATAAAAGATATATAAGCAATAATAGTAAAAATGCACTTACTAGATATCTTAATATGTTTTCAATGTTATTGATTCTAAGGATTGAGTACAATAAACATGAAGAACTAATTAAATACAATAATAAAAATATTAGTGTTGAAATCAAAATAGGTTTTTTCTTGATTCTTTTTTTAATTTTATTCATAACTTCCTCCAATATTCTTTAATATTATAGCCTAAATTTAGTATTTACTCAATAATTAATATTTCTATTGTTATTCTTTACATAATAACTGTAAATATATATTTAAATTCAAGATTTTTTTATAATAAAGTGATATAATTATCATGATAAATGGAGGTGTTAAAATGAAAAAGACTGCATATGTTTTACTGTTTTGTATGTTATTTGATATTTTGATGCCACTTATAAATGTATTTGCAGAAGTTAATTTTGAATTTAAAGAAGGAACTTATCATGTAGTGTATATAAAAGAAAGTGAAAATAGTGCGACTACTTGTAATAATATAGCAACAATTACTTATGATGAATCCAATGTTGAAGAATTAAAGAGTTTTGATGATTATGATGATGCTCTCTCATATATGAAAACTATATCATCAACAGACTCTAAAACTTTTGCAATAATTGGAGAAATAAAAAATATTAATGGGAAATATGAAAAAAAGATTATAAATAGTGAATATGCTTTAGTTGATTTAAATACAACAGGCACTACTATGACAACATCTTATGTTTACACGACTGCAACAAATAATAAAGTATATACTTATATAAATGGTCATGGAGCATTTGGAGGAGTAGATGCTGCATTTATAGATTACAATAATGGTACTAGTAGAGTTAATATGAAAATATCCGGTGTTACTGGTTGGATTAATTCATTATTATCGTTAAGTGGTAATAAATATAATGGATATGAAATTATTCCTTTAGTATTAGTAGAAAGTCCAAGTTATTATTATGTAAATGATAATGGTGATTTAGTACATAGGTTATCTAAAAAGATAACTGCAAAAAATTGTTATTCATCAGCACTTAATTTAGGACCTGCACCTTCTAGTTTAGTATCTAAAGATAGTGAAGGAAACACTATAAAATATTATAGTTATGATGGTAATTATTTTTATAAAACAATAGAAGATATGCTTTATGATTATAAAAGTAATAGTACTAATAAAGCAGTAAATGTAATACCTTACTATAATTATTATATGTATTCACCAATTAGAACAGATTCTAATATTACAGCAGATGATATTAAAAACTTTTTAGAATCAAGAGGATATTCAAATGAAGAGAAAAGTGCTTTGGTAGGTGAACATCTTACATTTGTTGATGCTGAAGAAAAATATGGAGTTAATGCTGCAATATCATTATCAACAGCAATAAATGAAAGTGGATGGGGAACAAGTGCCCTTGCAAAGAATAAAAACAATTTATTTGGACATAGTGCATATGATTCGAGTGTAATGACTTCTGCTAGTGGATATAATACAGTAGCAGATTGTATATATAGACATGCTTACTATTACATTAATACATTGTTTGCAGAAACAAAAGATGTGTCTGGTAATTACTTTGGAAGCCATCTAGGTAATAAAAATAGTGGAATAAATGTTAAATATGCATCAGACCCATATTGGGGAGAAAAAATCGCATCAATGTATAGAAGCTTGGATGGATATGTTGATTATAAAGATTTAAACAGCAGTAAAATAGGTATTAAAGTATCAGATCTATCAGTACCTGTTATGAAAGATGCTAAAAGTGATTCAAAAGAATTATATAAACTAAAATCATATACATACCAAGTAACTAATATACCAGTTCTTATTTTAGATACTGTAAAAGGTGAAGAAATAAATGGTAGCAATATATGGTACAAAATACAAACTGATGCACTACTTACAGAAGATAGAGAAGGTGTAATACAAGTTTCTAAAAAAGAAAACTTATATGATAGAAATAACAATTATGGATATGTACATTCTTCATATATTACTTTAAGAGATGAAAATGTTAAAGAAATATATATTCAAAAAGATGGTTTATTTGCTCTTCATAATTTAAGTATAAATGAAGATAAGACAATAAATATAATAGGATATTTAGCTATTAGGGAAATGAATAATACTAAAGACAAAAATATTACTTATGATTTAATATTGCAAAATCAAAATACAGATGAAACTTATGAAAAAAATATTGATAGATTAGTGGATAAAGAAAAAATGCCATATGATATTCCAAGTGTAGATAAATATTCTGTTGAATATTCTTGGTTTAATGGAAATATAGATTTAAGTGATATTCCAGAAGGAAACTATAGTTTATATGTAAGAGCAAGAAGTGGAGAATATGAAGCTAAAGAAGTATTAAATAATATATTTTCTATTAAAATAGCATCTAAATTCACAGATTCAAATAATAGGGGATATCAATTTAGAACAAACTATTATTTAAAAACAATACCTATTGAATTATTTATAAGAGATGAAGGACTTATAAGTAACGAAATTGTACCTACTATTGATAATATGTTTAATCAATATCAAAATATAGAACTTAAAGATGGCAAATTAAATATAAGAGGTTCATCATTTAATGTTGGAGGAGATTATTCAAAAGAAACAGAAGTAACAAGAAAAATAGTATTTGAAAATATTAAAACATTTGAAAGATTTGAATATGATTTAGGATACATAGACAATGGAGATTATGAAATAACTTTAATCGTACCTGATAATTTAGATAAAACTAGAGCGTGGTTTAACAATAGTATCGACTTAAAGGATTTAGAAAAAGGTACTTATGCAATATATATTCATACTAAATCAAATGTAGATGATGCCGCTG
>CAZMXJ010000139.1:0-3382 GCA_964570235.1 uncultured Clostridium sp.
GCTGACCTCATCCCTTGTGTTGATATTATGCCATATTTGCCTGCTTGTAATTGATAATGTAGCATTGCTGAGTGGCATAAGCCTTATTGCAGGATTTTTCAGAATGCTTGCCGTTTTTGAGGCAATGGTCTGTATTCAGCTTATAGTTACACCGAGCAGGAATTATGCCATATTTTACTCTGTTGTATTTGTAATAGTGCAAGGTAGTTCTCAATTATTTACGCCTCTTATTACAGATATTGTATGTCATTCGTCATGGGTTCATTTTCAATGGATTGTAATATTGTCGTTGGTAATTACAGCAATATCCATAATGGTATTGATCCGTCATTACAGAGAAGGGAAACGTATCCCTTTATATGGAATTGACTGGCTGGGATTTATTCTATGGGGAGTTATTCTTACAGCCTTACTCTTCATTATGACATACGGCAAATACATGGAATGGGGGCATTCTTCACACATAAGATTCGCTGTTATTGTTTTAATTGCATCATCAATATTACAATATATAAATATTAAACGGACCAAACGGCCATATATTAATCCGGCAGCATGGAAGTATCCGAAATTAATGAAAGTCTTTGTGCTTTTCGGTGCAATATACATTATCCAGGCAGCCCCTGGCATGCTTCAGAATCCTTATATGGGAAGTGTGCTCAAATTCGACCAGCAGAATATCTCTTATCTGTCATACTTCTCATTATCAGGCATGATTCTTAGTGCTATATTGTGTTATACTTTCTTCAGAAAAAGAAAAAGATTGAGAGGCATTATCATCGGCGGATATTGCCTTTTTATTGTATATCTTATCATGATGTATTTCTATATAAATCCGGAATGCAATATTGAAAAATTCTATTTCCCGGCTTTTCTAAGAGGTTTTGCCCTTTTGTGGCTTTACATAATCCTTACACTGTATATATCCTATATCGTGCCATTTGTACACAATTTCCAGTCTTTATGCATAATAGGTTTTATGAGAATGTCTTTAGGAACTCCCATAGGCATGTCTCTGATAGATAACATGCTGTTGTTTCTACAAAGAAAAAATCTTACGGTTTTAACCCCTGAAATAGATTCTCTCAACCTCCGGGCTATTGATATTCCTTATAACAATTTAGTTTCTTTGGTAAACCAACAGGCATATATGCTTTCAGTCAAGGAAATGTTCGGATATCTTATAATCGGATCTGTTGTATTACTTATTATGATGCTCTTTGAACGTAGAGTACAAATCAATAATTTCAATTATTCCTTCCCCAGTGTAAAACAAATAAGACAGTTGGCGAGACGCTTAATCAAATTAAACAACTAAAATTATGGACAGGGACAGAATTGTGAGAAATATAACTGCAAATCAACTATTGGAGTTAAATCCAGCCCCAGTACTTTTTTGACAAGTATTCTTTTGAATTTTCCGGAAAAATTTTGCAATTTTGCAGGTCCTTTAAAATACGGACAATGAATTATCAGGAAGTTATAGACCGGATTTATCGGGAAGTAAAGTCCATTTCACCTGCCGGGGAGGTAGCATCGTATATTCCGGCACTGGCCAATATGGACCCGGATCAATTCGGCATCGCAATCGCGACTCTGGACGGGAAGACATTCGGAACCGGTGACTACAAGACCAAATTCTCAATACAGAGTATCTCCAAAGTATTTACGCTTGCCATGGTGATCAGGCACACCGGAGACCTGCTGTGGCAGCATGTAGGGAAAGAGCCCTCCGGCACCCCGTTCAACTCCCTCGTGCAGCTCGAATGCGAAAACGGGATTCCCCGCAACCCGTTCATCAATTCCGGGGCCCTCGTGGTAACGGACAAGCTCATAGGATTGTACCAGCATCCCAAGGAAGCGGTCCTGCGGTTCGTACGGGCTATGGCCGGGACTGACGACATCTACTACGATAAAGCCATTGCCCTTTCCGAGCTGGAATGCTCCAACAGGAACCAGGCTCTGGCCCATTTCATGAAGAGCTTCGGCAACATCACACAGGATGTAGAAACCCTGATAGACGTATATTGCCATCAGTGCAGTATTTCCATGAGCTGCGAAGAACTGGCAAAATCCTTCCTCTTCCTGGCCAAACACGGAATCAACCCCTATTCAGGGGAAACGATTCTGTCCGTCAGCAGTTCCAAACGCCTGAATGCCCTAATGCTGACCTGCGGATTTTACGATGAATCAGGGGAATTCGCATTCCGCGTAGGAATGCCGGGGAAAAGCGGTGTCGGTGGTGGAATTGTCGCCATCATTCCTGAACGGCTCGCTATCGCAGTATGGAGTCCGATACTGAACAGATTCGGCAATTCCTACCTCGGAATAGAGACCCTCGAGCGTTTCACCACCGACATCGGAATCTCCATTTTCTGAATCAGCTCCATTACTTTAAATGTATTCTGCGGTTACGGAGGCGGGACAGGATTTCATGCCTTCGGGAGTGCCGGCATAAAGCACTGTACCTCCGTCCCGGCCTGCTCCCGGTCCGAGTTCGATCACATGGTCTGCGGAGCGGACAATATCCATATTGTGCTCTATCAGTATTACCGTATTGCCCTGCCGCACCATCCTGCGGAAAAGGTCCACAAGCAGGGCGGTATCCTTCGGATGCAGCCCGTCCGCAGGTTCATCGATGATGAATATCTTGCCGCTTTCCCCTATGTGGGATGCAATCTTGAGCCTTTGCTGCTCCCCTCCGGAAAGGGTGGAAAGGGCCTGGTTAAGGTGAAGGTAAGGCAGACCCACTTCTATCATGGGACGGAGCTTATCTTCGATACGGGTGCCTTTGAACAGTTCGGATGCCCTCGCGGCGGACAGATCCATTACCTGCGCAATATTCAGTCCTCCGTCGATCGTATACTGCAGGGCCTCCTTGGAGTATCTGAGGCCGCCGCATGCCTCGCAGACCGTCTCGATGGAATCCATGAAAGCCATTTCGGAGACAATGACCCCCTTGCCGCCGCAGACGGGACAGCCGCCTTTGGAATTGAAAGCAAAGAAATCGGCTTTGACCTTGTTTTTTGAAGCAAAGATCTTGCGGATATCGTCGGCGACCCCCATGTATGTCCCCGGGGTGGAACGCAGGCTCACGCCTATGTTCTTCTGGGAGATGTGCACAATGTCCTCCGGGTGCGGATAGGCCTTCATGAAGCACTCAGCCAGCGAACTTTTGCCTGACCCAGCCACACCCGCCAGCACGGTCATTACGCCTAAAGGAATGTCTACAGAAATGCCCTGCAGATTGTGCAGGGATGCATTTTCGAGCCTGAACGAGGTTTCTGCCCGAAGCGGGGCCGTGTTCAGCGGCAAAGATGCATTCATCATATTTCCGGTAGGGGTGCCGGACTTCAGCAGTCCGCTGTAATCCCCCTGGTAT
>CAZMXJ010000140.1:0-3372 GCA_964570235.1 uncultured Clostridium sp.
TATGAAATATTTAATATATTATTTAATTCTAAAGTAATAAGCGTTTTTATATCTTTCTTAGAAGAACCTAAAATTCTAAGAGTTGAAAAATAAACATTTCTAGATTTTAATATTATCTTTATTATAAAATATGAAATAAAGAATAACGCTACTAAAGCAATTGCTATACCAATAAACTTAATTAGGTTTACAAATACTCTTAATTCAGCACTATAATCAACAAGTGTATCTTTTACATGAAGATATGATAAGTTTTCTTTTTCTAATAATTTTAAAGTATCATCTAGTTTTTTTACATTTTTTAAATATATACTTATCTGATAATTTTCTTTATCGAATAATTTAAAATAATCTTCTTCATTTATAAATATTTCATTATAATGAGAATCATAGTTTTTAAGTCCAGTTAATCTTTCAAAATTATTTTTATTATATGTACCACTAATAACTAAATCTATTGAATCAGTATAGTATATATTTTCTACTAATATATTTATGTCATTGTTATTACAATAATAATTTTTACATACATATGACAACTCGTCAGGTATTAATGCTTTCCCACTAGGTACTTTACTACTTGGATATATATTATATCCTCCCCTATTGTAATCAAAATTTAATGTTGTTTCATTTACTTTACTTTCTACTATACTATATACTTTATTAATACTTTTCATAATATCGTTTAAAGTATTACTACTTAAATATATTTTTGTATTATCCATGTATATTGATTCTTCTATATATTTTATACCTACAATTTTTAACTCATTAAATAACATCTTTGTACCAGTATTACTATTTTCTAATATACAATTTTTATCTATAATATCTTCATTTGATAAATAATAGTCATCCTTACTTCCTACTAATAATACTTCGTTATCATTTTCAGGCATTCTTCCAACATCAACATTACCCTTAAAATTATTAATATCTTTTACATTACCAAAAATGTATATATCATCGTTTGTTAGACTAAAAGTAGTATCTATAATTACATCATTTTTTACAATATAATCTACATTTTCAATATTTTCTATTTTTGTATAGTCTTCGTTAGTAAATGGAGTCCCATCCTTCTTTTTTACAATTACTCTTTCATCACTATAATCATCAAAGTACTCATTAAACCCAGAAAATGAATCATCATAAGTTGCTTTTAATGTTGATGAATACTCACTTATAACTGCGATTGTGATAAATAGATATACTAGTAATAAAAGTAGAAACTTAGGTATTACATTAAATGTATTTCTAAATGATAATTTTATTTTTTCCATTAATGTAATATTTCCATATTCTTTCTCTTTATATTCTACATCACTACCTACTTTTTCTATAACTCTATCTTCTATTATTTTTCCATCGTGCATCTTAATTTTTCTAGTAACATATTCTTCTACTTGTTCATAGTTATGTGTAACAATAATTACTAATTTATCTTTTGATATTTCGTATAATAATTTAATTATACTTCTAGCTGACTTACTATCTAAATTACCCGTTGGTTCATCTGCGACTATTATTGGAGTATCTTTCGCAAGTGCTCTTGCTATTGCAACTCTTTGTTTTTGACCACCTGATAATTTTGACGCCTTAGTATTTCTATATTCATATAGGTTAACTTGTTTTAGTAAATCATCTATTCTTTCTTTAATATTATCTTCTTTAATATTATTTAGTTTATAAATTAATTCAATATTTTGATATACTGTATAACTATTTATAAGATTAAAATTTTGGAATATATTTGCAATATACTTCTTTCTATATTCTTCAAAATCAGTTTCTCCATAATAACTAGTTTCTTCACCATTTATGTACATTTCCCCTTCTTCATATGTATCAAGGCCAGATATTACATTTAATAATGTGGATTTACCACTTCCACTTTCACCTGTTATTACTACAAATTCTCCAATATGTAAATTTAAGTTTACTTTAGAAAATCCAATAGATACTACCCCTTTATTGTAATAAAATTTTGAAACATTTTTTAGTTTTAACATATTTATCATTCCTTTATTCAATTTTATCATAATTATTAAAAAAAAGAAGAATAATCTCTTCTTATTAAGAAACAATTGTATTTTTACTACTTTTAACTTTAGGCTTTTCAAATAATGTACCATTTTGCTTTATATATACATTAAAAAGTGCTTTTATAAATAATTGCGTATTTCTAGTATTGAAATACATTTTCATTATTTTAAATGAATCATGCCTATTATTCAAAATATCTATAATAACTCTAGATGGAAGTGAATAATCACTATCGTATATTTTCTTATTAATTAAAAATGTAACCATCATTTCTTCAAACAATGTATTTATTTCACATGCATATCCAAAACTTTCTTTTATATTTGGTCTTTGCCTAAAAAATTCAAATGAATTAGTTAATAACTCTTTTAAATCTTTATTTATCCTTCCAATTATTTCTACAGAATTTTCATTAATAATACATGGAATAACATACGCAATATCATTAGATAAACTCTTGAACTTTTTATTAGATGTAACCATTGAATAATCCGTAAATAATACATTTAATAAATAATTACATACTAAATGGTTATCAGGAAGCCCTACTGCATCTTTATATGTAGAAGTATATAATTCTTTAAAATCTTCTATATTATCTAATTTATATTTCGGAACACCTTTTAGTATCTTTATTAATTTAGCATATTCTTCTGAATTAAATTTTCCAACAGGCGTAAGTATGTATAAAGCATTCTTTATACTTTGCAATTCATTTTTGTTAAGATTATGATTACACGAATCTTTATATATTTTTTCTAATTCATCAACTGTATAACTCATAAGTGTTTCCTCATTTCAGATTATTTATTATATAGGTATACTTATATTTAGTCAATCACTTGTAACAAGCTTATATAAAAAAATGTAGGTTTTATCCTACATATGGTATAAGTGCCATAAAACGAGCTTTCTTTACTTCTTCTGCAACAACTCTTTGGTGTTTTGCACAAGTTCCAGTTACTCTTCTTGGTAATATTTTATGTTTTTCTCTATCAACATATTTCTTTATAGTTTCTACATCTTTGTAGTTAACTTCTTTACCTGCACATAATTGACAAACTTTTTTCTTTTTTCTATAAAATTCTGCCATTATTTATCCTCCTTTTTAAAATGCAATGTCGTCATCGCTTAATTCTATTGTGTCACCAAAATCTATGTATGGTTCATCATTTACATTAGTTGTAGGTGCTTGTTGATTATATTCTATGTCTGAATTTGTATTTGCTCTTTGACCTTTTGACTCTAAGAATTCAAAATTATCAGCTACTACTTCAGTAACATATACTTTCTTTCCATCTTGTCCATCATAGTTTCTAGTTT
>CAZMXJ010000141.1:0-3359 GCA_964570235.1 uncultured Clostridium sp.
ACATTCTTCGTCACAACAACACTCATCATCTTCGCAATCGCATTCATCATCACAACCACATGCATCAAATTCACTTAAAATCGCATATCTTTTATCTTTGTAATCAAATTCCTTTAATATTAACATATCAAATGTTTTACCATCTTCACTTTGTACTTTCACTAAACAGTTATCTTTTTCCATAAATTCATTCCTTTCTCTAAAAATATATCATATTTTCCTCATTTATTCAATTATTTCTTTTTTATAATAAAACACTTATTGTTTTTATAAAATGCATAGAAAACCTTATCTAATTCGGCCTTTTCATTTTTTAATATGTTACATAACCACTCTTTTGATTTATTAATATCTGCCAAAGTTTCATACTGAATTTTTCCATCTAAAATAAGAGGCATTGGATATACATTTTTATTATCATATAAAAATGTAGATAGTTTTCCATTGTTTTCTAAAATTGCATACTCTATCTCATCCAATGATTTTATTCCTTTATCTCTTATTTGTGTAAGTAAATCTTCTAATCCATATCTTTGTCTTTCCATCTCTTTAAAATTTATTTTACCATTTTTTATTATTAATGATGGTTTAGAGTCTATTAGATCTTTAATTTTTGTACTTTTTAATGATAAGAAAGATATTAATAATTGTAATCCTACAATTATAGATATTGGTATAAGAGTTACAATTAATGGATCAGTATACTTTTCAATAGCTAGTGTTGCAAATTGAGCAAAAAGAACCGAAACTAATAAATCATTCACCCCGAGTTCACCTATCTCCCTTTTACCCATAACTCTAAATAATATTAAAAATAAAAAGTAATATAAAAAAGTTCTAAAAATAATAACGCCAATATTCATAATGTCACCAATATAATACTGAACAAATTCATAATTTATTATTCAATTTAATATTATATTTTAGGAGGAATTATGAAAAGAATTATAAAACCACTCTTATATTCATTAGGGATATTATTTATAGCAGCATTTATTTTAACATTACTAAATTATATAGGAATAATTACAGGATTTCCACTTAAAATAATAAAAATAGTAATACCAATTTTATCATATATAATAGCAGGATTTATGGTAGGCAAAAAAAGTGATAAAAAAGGTTGGTTAAGCGGTATAGAAATTGGACTAATTATAACGATAATATTATTAATTATAAATTTATTATTTAATAAAACAGCAACTATTAAATTAATATTATATTACATAGTTTTAATATCAATTTCTACTCTAAGTAGCATTATTGGTATAAATAAGAAAAAATGACTCGTGTCATTTTTTTTATAAAACTATATATCATATTTTAATAATTGAATCAATTTTCTTTTTTTTAAATGTATATGTTACAGAAAAAATTATGCTCGCAATAAATGATGCAATTATATCTTCCATAGTATCACTTACTCCTGTAGTCAAAACATTTTGTACATCTTCTTTAAATACTATACTTGAAATATATTCGAATATTTCCCAAATGGATGACAGTGCAAGAGTGCAGAATAACATAAAAATTATAGTAAATACCATACTTTTATCATGCACTGAGAATAAATTTAACATATATAATCCAATTATGCATCCTGCAAAACCAAACATAAAATGTGCAAAAACATCATAATAAGTAAATTTAGAATAAAATCTTCCTAAACATCCTAAAGTCATAAGTATAAATAAATATATGTAATATATAAAAACTAGTTTATCATTAACCTTATTTTTAAGAAACACAGGAAGTATTACCAATATAGGAGAACATATGCAAAGTAATATTCTTGAAAAATCTTTTTCCATACTATATTTAATTAAATATATAAATCCAACTAATATTAAAATTGTAGCAAATATTTTATTTATTTTTTTCATGATAATTCCTCTTTACATTTTTCTATTATATCTAGAAATTCATTTTTTATACTTTCTAATCTATCTTCTGTTAATGCTTCAAATCTAGTTGTAACATTTGGCCCAGTATTTGAACATCTGACAAGTGCCCACCCATCATCAAAATATACTTTAACACCATCTATATCAGATATTTTATAATTTTTCATATTGCAGTATTCTTTAACTCTTTCTATTACCTTAAATTTTTTATCATCACTAAATGCATATTTATATTCAGGAAGTGAATAATATTTATTTACATTTGTAAGCATACTACTCAATTTTTTATCCGTTTTAGACATAATTTCTAGTAATTTGAGTCCTGCAAATAAACCACTTGTTATTGGTGGAAAACCATTATTAAAATATATATGTCCAGAGTATTCTATGCCAAATAATATATCATTTTTTATAACTGCATCCATCATGTAGGATGCTCCTGTTCTATTTTCATATGGTGTTCCACCTAATTTAACTATTTCATCCTTTACTATTTTAGAACACTTTATATCATATAATGCTTTTTTATTATTGCTATTTTTAAGCAATTCTCTAATTATTATTACTGCATATTCATCTGATGTCATCATTTTACCAGTTTCAAAAACAAATCCAGCTCTATCACCATCCCCATCAAATCCTATTCCAATGTCTGCATTACATTCCATTACTTTTTTCTTTAAATCAGTTATATTTTCTTCCACTATTGGATCTGGATGATGATTTGGAAAATTACCATCTGATTCATCATAAATCATTACTAAATCAATAGGAAACATACTATATATCTCTTTTGCAAAAAGAGATGTTGTTCCATTACCACAATCAAGTACTACTTTTAATCTTCTATTACCAAAGCTTAAATTTTTCTTAAATAAATCGTAGTATTCATTCTTTATATCATACCTATATAAAATACCTGTACCATCATCAAAAGTACCATTTAAAACAAAATCTCTAAACTTATATATTTCTTCTCCTTTTGCATTCCCAACTTCATTAAATGATAATTTAAATCCATTATCATCTCTTGGATTATGACTTGCAGTTACCATTATACCTGGCTTTATATCTTTCTTTATTCTTGCATAATAAAGCATTGGAGTTGTTACTAAACCTAAATCAATTACATTGACTCCAGTACTTAATATACCTTTAATTAATGCTTCATTAATAGAATTAGAACTTAATCTATTATCGTGACCTACTAAACATATTTTTTCATTTAATTTGTTTAAATAAGTACCATACGCTTTTCCTATAGTATAACTAATATCCTCATTTATTTCATTTGGATAAGTCCCTCTTATATCATATTCTCTAAATATATTTTTTGGTATATCTCTTGTTATATTCATATTATCACCTATTTTAATTATACAATAATAAATAAAAAAAATGCAAATAAGGTATTCCTATTTACACTTTTTTAATAATTCTTCTAATTTAACTTTT
>CAZMXJ010000142.1:0-3343 GCA_964570235.1 uncultured Clostridium sp.
TCTCAAGCTATTGTAAGTTATATGAAAGAAAATGGTGGTGGTGTAATATTAAATACTTCATCAATGGTTAGTATTTACGGCCAACCATCAGGATGTGGATATCCAGCAAGTAAATTTGCAGTAAATGGTCTTACTAAATCACTTGCTAGAGAATTGGGTAAAGATAATATTAGGGTTAATGCAGTAGCACCAGGTGTAACATTGACAGATATGATGAAAAATGTACCTGATAGTGTTATTGAACCAATTATTAAAGGTATTCCACTAGGAAGAATAGGTACTCCTGAAGATATCGCTAATGCATTTTTGTTTTTAGCAAGTGACATGGCTAGTTATATAACTGGTGTTGTTTTATCAGTTGATGGAGCTGCTAGGAGTTAATTATGGATAGGAAAGTATTTAGAAATTTATCTTATGGTGTTTATGTTGTAACAAGTAAGGAAAATGATAGAAATGTAGGATGTGTTGCAAATAGTATTATGCAAGTAACATCAAATCCTAGTACTATAGCAATTAGTATAAATCATGATAATTATACTAATAAGGTTATTAAAGAAAATAAGAAATTTGGTATATCAATATTAAAAGAAAATAGTGATTCTAAAATAATTGGTACATTTGGCTTTAATTCAAGTAGAGATACTGATAAATTTGAGAAAGTAAGTTTTAAAGAAATAGATGAAATACCTGTATTGGAAGATACATGTGGTTATATAGTTTGTAAAGTAATAGATATTATGGAATCTAGTACCCATACAGTATTTTTAGGTGAAGTTATTGAAGCAGATGATTATAATAATGAAAATCCTATGACTTATAAATATTATCATGAATATTTGAAAGGTTCATCTCCAAAAAATGCTCCAACTTATGAAGAAAAAGAGCAAGATACTCTAGTATATGATGAAAAAATAAAAAAATGGAAATGTAGTGTATGTGGATATGTGTATGAGGGTGATAATATTCCTGATGATTTTACTTGCCCAATTTGTGGTGTTTCAAAAGAAAAATTTATCTTAGTTGATTAATAAGTACATGTGGTGAATAATATATGTTATTAATTGAATATCCTAAATGTAGTACATGTCAAAAAGCAAAGAAATACTTAGATTTAAAGAATATAAAATACGATGATAGAAATATAGTAGTTGATAAGTTAAATAAGGACGAATTAGATAAATTAATTAAAAAATCTCAAAAAGATATTAATAAATTTTTTAATACAAGTGGATTAAAGTATAGAGAATTGAAATTAAAAGATAAACTTCCTAATATGCCTTATGAAGAAAAGTTAGAAATATTAAGCACTGATGGTATGTTAGTTAAAAGACCATTACTAGAATTAGATGATACTGTATTAATAGGATTTAAAGAAAAAGAATGGGTAAATATTAGTAATTAAAGATATGAAAATATATCTTTTTTTAGTATATAATTATTTATGTAAGAGAAATATTATTTGTTAAAATGGAGAATTGATTATGAAAAAGAAATTATTTATTGTTCTTGCATCTATTGTCATAGTGTTTGGTCTATTTATTTTAGAGGAAAGCATAAGATTGGAAAAAACAATTTACTCTAGACCATTGATAGTTTTTAAGACTGATACAAATTTAGATGCAAATGATTTGGAACATCGTGAAGAAGTGTATTATATTTTGGGATTTAAATTAACTAGAAAATATTTAAAAGATGAAAAATCATCTGATGATAATGAAATGTATAGAGTAAAATCTAGTGAATTCTTATTATTTAATAAATTTAGATTATGGTCATGGACAGCATAAAATTAATTTTAATTTATTGACTATAAAATATATTTAAGGTTAGATACAAATTTCTAATCTTTTCTTTTTTGCGTTAATATAATTTTAAATGAAAAAATGTGATATTCTTGTTGGTTGAAAAGTTATTATAGTGAAAGCTTTCATATATGGACGAGGTGATGATATAGTGGATGATAAATTTATTAGAATATTTAATTTATACAAAAATGATATATATCGATTAGCATATAGTTTTACTAAAAATGTTTTTGATTCAAATGATATAACACAAAATGTTTTTATTAAATTATATAAGCATTCTGAAATATTTGAAGAAAATGATTCAAATATAAAAAAGTGGCTTATTAAAGTGGCAAGTAATGAATGTAAATCATTATTATTATCGTCCTGGAAGATAAAAATATTTTCATTCACAGAAAAAGAGGAAAATATTTTATCGGAAGATTTTCCTAATAATGATATTTTAGAAGCTATATTTCAATTGCCTAAAAAGTACAGAATTGTAATTTTCTTATACTATTATGAAAATTATAAAATTAAGGAAATTTCGGAAATTTTAAATATATCTATAACTAATATTCAAACTATATTATATCGTGCTAGAAAAGAATTGAAAGAAATCTTAAAGGAGGAATAATAGATGAAAAGTAAAATTAAAAATGCTTTCTCGGATATTTGTGTTTCTGAGAAATTAGATAGGGAAATTTTAAATATGACCGTAAACAAAAAAGAAAAGAAATATAGAAAATTAAAGTTATCTTATGTTTGCTCTATTATATTAGTAATATGTTTATTATCAGTAACAGTTGGTTCTGCGAAGGAGATAAAGAAGTTTTTTGAAAATTGGAGTACATCTATTGAATTAGAAAATGGGACTAAGATAAAAGTTTCAGAAAATAATAACTTTAAAGAAATACCTACTTCTGCTATAAAGGTAAAACAAGGCGAAAATAGACCACAAATGACTTATGGTGAAATTGAAGAAATGTTAGGATTTTCAATATTGAAATTACCAAAAGATAATACAGAAGAAATTTATTATGGAACAGGACTAAATAAAGATGGAACTATTGGAAGAATTGATTTGTGGATTCCATATTTTATAAAAGAAAATGAAATTAAACATATTAGTTGTACGGTAAGTATGCTTAATAAATATGCAGATGAAGGATATGTATTAGCTTTCAATGAAGGATTAGATGCTACAGGTGGTAAGAATATAGAGAAATCTTATAAATCAAAAAATTTAAATACTAATGTTGTAATATATACAAATAATTGGAGTATAGAAAGAGTAACAGCAACATTTGTTTATGATGATATTCTTTATGAATTTGTTGGTAAGAATATGTCAAAAGATGAAATGATTTCTATAATTGAGACATTAAAATAATTTGTAAATGTATAAAATATTTATTTGATATATTTGTATCAGTTAATTTTTTATCATTATTTATTATTATGTTATTAATTAAATATCCTAAATGCAGTACATGTCAAAGTGTATACTTGTCAATGATGTGAAACAAAATTTATAAAAAATTAATTCAGTATAA
>CAZMXJ010000143.1:0-3323 GCA_964570235.1 uncultured Clostridium sp.
ATATTTTCTAAATTATCATATAAGTAGTTACATAAATTTGTTCTAAAAAATGCAAAATCTAATAAACTTGTTTTACTATAATCGTTATTATATTGCTTATAACCAAATGTACTACTTACAAGTTGAAAAATATAAATATATGGCATATACTTTAAATCATATTCTGTAAGATTAATATATTTCATTACTTCTTTTACATAGTCTATAAATGTATTTAAATTAAATATACCATCTTTACATTCCTTATCAATATAACTATATGATCTTATTATTTCCCATACTATAGGCATTTTTCTTACTGTTTCAAAATCAATTACGGCTGTTTTTTTATCATTATATATAAGTTGTTGAATGCTATAATCCCCATGGCATAATTTTAATGAGACTTTTTTTAACTCTTCGAAATTAAAACTTAATAATTCTTTAGATATTTCTATTCTTCTATTTAAATCACTAATTATTCTATCTTTATATGGATTATCTTTCTTAATTTTTCTAATTAAGTCAGTTAGTTTTTCTATTCCCTTTTCTAATTCTTCTTTTGAAGGCCAATCTTCATATTTGCTTTCTAAAGGATAATCTTCTAATGCTTTTGTTAGTTTACCTAGTATAGTGGCTGACTCAATTACCTTTTCATAATTACTTGTATTATTTTCCATTGTATATCCATCTAGATATATTTGTAATATAATTATTCTTCCTTCATATTTTGTATAACACTTATTATCCTTTGTTTCAACATATGTAGGCACTAATAATCCTTTGTTATCAAGATGTTTAATAATATTATACTCTTTTTCTATGCTTTCTTCGCTTCTATCCGAAGAAAATTCCTTAAGTATATACTTATTATCTAAATTATATATATTGGCGCTACCTCTATTTATACGATTAACATGTGCAACTTCAATACCATAATTATTGGCAACTATTATTTTAATCAATTCTTCTTTTAAAACACTATTTTCTAACATACTTCCTCCAAATAATACTTCTTTAAAACAACTATTTTTTATTTAAAACTAGCATAAAATAATTATATTTAACAGTTTTCACTATCATATATTCACGATATTATTCTATATTATTTTCTTTTTTATATAAAGATATTATATTTTGAATAAATTCATTTTTACTAGCTGTATACATCTTTCTATCATCATTATATTTAATAGCTAATTGTTCTTTTAATTTTCTATATTCTTCTACCTTTTCTAACTAAATATTCACCCTTTACTCCATTATCATCTCTAAAATCATAACCTAAATCTTCAGTAAATAAATGTTTAAACTTTAATACATCATCTAGTCTTTTTACAGTCGCCATAATTTCTATTACAGGTTTTGCACATAATCCTTATATAGATGTACTTCCTACATGCTTTATTTCTATAATGTTATCTTTTAATAACTCTTTTAATTTTTTTATTCTTCTTCAAACATTCTTTTAAAGTTACTATTATATTCTTCTAATTCTACTGCACCTTTTTTTTAATGACATAATTTATCCTCCACATTATTCATATAATAAAAACTCAAATTATCTATTTAACTTCTTTAATTAATGTACTATTCTTTCCTCTTTCATTAATATATTCATTCGTAATTTTAAATCCAAATTTTAACATATTGAATAATGAATATTCATTATCACTTGCAACCTTAGTAAATATATATTTATAATTATTAGTCTTACAGTATTTCTCTAACTCTTCCATCATTTGAAGTTGCAATTTATTTCCAACATAATCTTTACTTACCATAATTGGCCCTAAAGAAGCACATTCTTTTTCATCATGGAATACATTATTTTTATTTAAAGTTTTATTACTGGAAGGAAGCATAAACATGGAACATACTAAGTCATTATTACTGTAATATAACCATATTTTAGCGCTTATTTTTAGTAATTCTTCTATTTCTTCTTTAGTAAAATCTCCTAACCAACTAGGACTTTCCATATTATCTTTTACATATTTAATTTCAAATAATCATCTAGATTGACATTTTCATTTACACAATATAAATCACTTATTTTCATATTACCTCTTTTATTCTTTTTATATCATTTAATATATCTTCTAATTCTTCTATGGTTAGTGCTTGTTCTTTATCACAAAGTGCTTCTTCTTTTTTGTCATGTACTTCAATAATAAGCCCATCTGCACCTGCTACTATAGATGCTAAAGACATAGGCTTTATCATATAAGGTAGTCCTGATGCATGACTTGGATCTATTATAATCTTGTTATTTGTGTTATTTTTTATATAAGGTATACTTTGTATATCTAGTGTATTTCTTGTAGAATTGTCAAAGTTTCTAATACCTCTTTCGCATAATATAACTTTACCATTATTTATATATTTTGAAGCATTTATCCATTCATTATATGTTGCCGAAAATGCTCTTTTCAATATAACTGGTTTATCATATTTACTTAATTCTTTTAATAACTCATAATTATACATATTTCTACTACCTATTTGTATTATATCTATAACATCTGCGTATTTTCTAACTTGTTCAATAGTCATAAGTTCAGTAACTATTTTCATACCAGTTTCTCTTTTTGCTTCAAGTAAATATTCAATACCTTCATCTCCTAATCCCTGAAAACTATCGGGGTTAGTTCTCGGTTTAAATGCTCCTCCTCTTAAATAAGTAATACCTAAATTTTTTAATTTTTTTGCAATTCTTATAATTTGCTCTTTCGATTCAACCGCACATGGTCCTGCTATTATTAATAATTCATCCATAACTTCACCCAATTTCTTTTTACAACTGATAAATTTCTTTTTAACAACTAATAAATTTCACTTTTATACGTTTATATTTTATCATATATGTTTAATTAAAGATACTATAATGCGACTAAAAATACTTGATTAATTGTTGCAAAAGGACGTCATGGATATAAAAGAAAAAAGCAATACATAAATATATTACCTTTTAACTTACATAATATTTATTTTGAAACACTCTTAATATCTTGTAGTTCAAATCTATATTTTTGTGATATATCTGGATATTTTTCATGATCAACTTCACTTAAAAACATATCTAATTTTCTTATCCATAAATTATTATCACCATATAATGCTCTATAAACAACATACTTTTCTTTTGTTTCTGAATTAGTTGCAATATCAATGACTATATAGTAATTTCCCTTAAAGTGTTTATATACACCATTAATTTTTATTTCTCTCATAAATTCCCTCCTAATCAATTTATTTAACTACCAGTAAATGAAACAATTTCTCCTGTTTTACTATTAATTTTCATAGTATAATTTTTATAAATTATATTCAATCTCTAGAGT
>CAZMXJ010000144.1:0-3322 GCA_964570235.1 uncultured Clostridium sp.
TATTAAAAGCAGTACTTGGTTCAACTGACTTTGTTATTGCTTTTGTAGGAATTGGAATTGCATTATTAATAAGAGGCGGGGATAAGAAATAAAAAAGTACTAAGTTAATTCTTAGTATTTTTTCTTTTTATATACATTTCTTTTAATAATAGTTCATATTTACTAGTTTCTTTCGGAATGTAATATTTTCTATTTATAAGTTCATCTGGTAGATATTGTTGCTTTACAAATGCGTCTTTATAATCATGTGGATACTTATATCCAAATGCTGTACTATTTATGTGTTTCGGAACACTATATGCATTTCCATTTTCTATGTCAGTTAGTACTTTATTTATGGCAAGATATGCACTATTGGATTTTGGAGATAGTGCAAGTTCTATTACAACATTTGAAAGAGGAATTATAAGTTCAGGCATTCCTATTCTTTCACATGCACTTATAGCAGAGGCTACCTTTGGTCCCATACTTGGATTAGCAAGTCCTATGTCTTCATATGTGATAACAGTTAGTCTTCTATAAATGCTATCAAAATCACCTGCGTGTATTAATCTTCCTAAATAATAAAGACTAGCGTCTACATCACTCCCTCTTATACTTTTTTGAAAAGCACTGAGTAAATCATAATGTGAGTCACCATTTTTATCATCAATATAGGCGGGTTTATTGTTAATTTGTTTTACATCTTCAATAGTTACATTTTTATCACTAGATGTATAAAATGACACTTCTAGTAAGTTATAGGCATATCTCAAGTCTCCATTAGATAGTTTTACTATGTAATCAATCGTATCATCACTGATATTTATTCCTTCTAATAAGCCACTTTCTGTAGCCCTTTTAATACCTAATTTAATATCTTCATCAACAAGTGGTTTTAATTCAAATATTTGGCATCTACTTCTAATCGCAGGATTTATACTATGATATGGATTTGAAGTAGTCATACCTATTACTGTTATAAGTCCATTTTCCAAATATGGAAGAAGGAGATCTTGCTTATCTTTATTAAGCCTATGAATTTCATCCATAATAAGAATTAATCCTTTATACATTTTAGCTTCTTCTACAACTATATCAAAATCTTTTTTATTATTTATAGTTGCATTTAAATATCTAATGTTTCCACCAATTTCATTTGCTATCGCATATGCAATACTTGTTTTTCCAATACCTGGTTTACCATACAGAATCATCGAAAATATCTTCTTATTTTTTACTAAATTATATATTACTTTGTTCTCACCAACTAAATGTTTTTGACCTATTATTTCACTTAATTTAGTAGGTTTTAACTTATTTGCTAAAGGTTCATTCATAACATCACCAATACGATTTTAACATAAATATGCTATAATTTAAATGAGATGGTGATAAAATGGAAGATAATATTAGGGAATATTTAAATTATGCTTTAGTTGAGAAGAAACTTTCTTTAAATACAATTGCTTCTTATAGGATTGATTTAGATCATTATATTAATTTTTTTCGAGATAAGAAATTGATTGATATTACTAAGAAAGATATTTCGAAATTTATTGAAAGTTTAAAAGATAAAGGATTAAATGAAAAAACTATAAATCATGTTATTGGTACAGTCAAGAGTTTTCATAATTATTTTTCAACTCATTATGATATTGCAAATGTAACAGAAAATATTTCAAGGCTTAAAACTACAAAGACACTTCCTAAAGTACTCAGTATAGATGAAGTAGATATACTTTTAAATATAAATTTAACTAGTAGTTATGATTATAGAAATAAGGCAATGCTTGAACTTATGTATTCTTCAGGACTAAGAGTATCTGAACTTTTGAATCTTGCCTTAACTGATATAGATTTTGAAAATAATTTGGTGAAAGTTTTTGGAAAAGGTAGTAAAGAAAGAATTGTTCCTATAGGTGATTATGCGACTAATGCACTATTTAAATACGTTAGCGAATATAGAAATAGTCTAATTAAGTTTCCAACTGATATACTTTTTTTAAACAATCATGGTAAAAAAATGAGTAGGAGTGGTTTTTTTAAAATAATAGAAAAAATTGCAAAGGATAAAGGTATAGAAAAAGAAATATCTCCACATACTTTAAGACATTCTTTTGCAACCCATATGCTTGAATGTGGGGCAGATTTAAGAAGTATTCAAGAATTACTTGGACATGAAAATATGTCTACTACAAGTATATATACGCATGTTAGGAGTGATTTACTTAGGGATGCTTATGATAAGTTTCACCCTAGGAGTAAAAAAGAGTGAAATAAGTGGACAATCAATAAAACTAAATTATAACTCCAAGAAAGAGGCAAGATATGAATATAAAGTATTATGATGAAAGATATTATTTAACTATGGTTGGAGTACTTGAAAGAAGAATGCTTGAATTATGGAGAGATAAGATTGATGAAGAAAAAAGTAAAGAAATAATTAATTATTCTTATTTAATTGATAAATATAATCAATATATTAATATAGTATCTAAGTTAGTTGAGGAACTTAGTTTAAAAGACAATTCGATAAGTATGGCATTAATAATTTCGGCACTAATAGAAAGCGGTACATTTTCATATAGTAGTTTTACTAAAGATTCATGTGAAGATATACTTATATCAAAACTAGGACTTAATATATTAAACGGAACTGGTTGTTGTAGAAATGTAAGTTCTTTTATCAATGATATTTTTAATGTACTAGATAGAAAAAATGACGTTTTAACTGTGATTAAGTTAGAAGAAAATAATAAAAAGAAAGCCTTAACTAGTAAAGCAAATCACATGATAAACTTAATATATTATAATGATACTCCATATGGATTTGATATGATGAGCAATATGGGTTCTTTATATTATTTCAAAAATGCTTTTGAATTATTGCCATTAGATTTGAAAGAAGAATCATATATGCATTATAAGCCCTATATGGAATTAGTCTATCTGGGTAGAAGTTTTGAATATATAAAAGAAAAATTAAAGCACCTTAAAGAAAGAGGTAGGATGGGTATTACACAAGAAGAATTTAAAGAGATAATTACTGAAACTGATGAAAAGTTATGCTCAAATATTTCATTAGTAAAAGATTTTTTATTTGAAACAAATGATAGAATAGAGTCTATTAATGAAAAAATAAAAAGTATAAAAAGGAAGTTATAGAAATATTTTTAGTAAATTGACAAGTGTAAAAAATAATATTATAATGGTGTTATAAGATAGCCGACTAAGGCTATCTGCTTATAAGAAAGGTGGTATGAAATGTTTTTTAAGAAAAAAGACGAAGAAACTTGTAAGAAAGGACTTGTTACGAAAGTAGGTCATAGTGAAAACAAAG
>CAZMXJ010000145.1:0-3294 GCA_964570235.1 uncultured Clostridium sp.
TAAGATTAATCATCACTTATTTGTGTCCACACACACTATTTGACAATCAACCTTTCTTTTTAATATACTCGAGTTTTTTATTGATGTCTCCTAAATAGGATTCACATCAAAAATGAGTTAATCTTTATTTAACTTTGCCAATTTTATTAAAAGGAAATAATACTATACTAGTATATCCTTTTATATCTTTTTCATCCACTAATCCTATAATTCTACTATCTTTTGAAATTGGTCTATTATCACCTAATACTAAGTATTTTCCTTCAGGTATAACGGTTTCACCAATCATCTCTAGTATAAAATCACTAGTATCTTTTCTTTCATAATCTTCTTCTATATATTCTCCATTGATATATAACTTATTATCTTTGTATTCTACATAATCGTTTGGAAGCCCAATTACTCTTTTGATAATTCTTTCACCATTATAATTAACAACGACAATATCAAATCGATTTAACCCGTTTATCTTATAACCAATTTTATCCAAAATCATTATGTCTCCATCATTTAATGTAGGAACCATGGAACTTCCTGATACTCTAATAGGGGAATATAGAAACTGCCTGAATAGAAGTACTGCTATAATTATTACTGCATATTCAATAATATCTTTTATCCTTTTATCCATTTTAAGTTACCAAAAATAAGGCCATAAGCCTTACTAATTTCTTTCCTTTAATTTGAATTGTCCAACTAAATCTCTAGAATAATATAATTTAGCTCTTCTTGCTAATCCTTTTCTAGTTACTGTAATTCCTGCAATTTTTGGTGAATTAACTGGGAAAGTTCTTTCAACACCAACACCGCTAGATTTCTTTCTAACTGTAAATGTTTCACTAACACCAGAATTTTTCTTAGATATTACGATACCTTCAAAAGCTTGAATTCTTTCTCTTTTTCCTTCGATTATCTTAACATCTACTCTTACTGTGTCACCAACTCTAAACTCAGGTAAATCTGTTCTAATTTGTTTAGCAGTTATCTTATCGATAATATTCATAACGTCACACTCCATTTCTTATCCTCAATCATATAAAAATACATCGGATTGGGTTTTTCACGAATATGATTTTAACATATATTTTAAATAAATGCAACTAACTTTTTCATTTTATATAATTACACTTTTTCATTTTATATAATTACACCTAGAATTTAAACTTAATTTTCGTTTTTACATATAAAACTACAATAAGTTTAATTATATACATGTTTTTTTCAAAAAGAAACATATATATTAACCAGTAATACCTTTTCTATTTATAAATCGCTTCAAAATAAGTTCCATGCCATATTCTAACTCTATCCGTTGGATTATATTTTTTACCAGTAGAAGTATCATACCAATATAGAAATTGTGATATTTTCTCATTTGGATATCCTAATTGATAATAACTTCCCTCATCTATCAATTGTTCTACATCTTGACTAGTTTTAACCATCCATTGTCTCACACCATTGCTATTAATTATTGGAGGCAATAACATGTCATCATTCATTTGGTTATGTAGTAAATAATACCTAAACATATCTTTACTTAAATATCCTAAATTTGCTAAATATTTTCCTTCACCAGCTCTTAATCCAGAGAACATATAATAAGGCATCATATCAGAAAATTCTGAATAATCATAGATGTTATTTTCATCACTAATTACTTTATCACGATTTATCCACATAATATTATCATCAAACCCATACAAATTAGATAAAATTACTGTGCCATCTGTGGTCAATATATTATTAGCAATTACGTTATAATACATAGTAGAAACGACATGATAATAATTTGCTTCTTCATATACATATTCTATACTAACAACTCTTGTAGATATAAATCCAGTTTTATCATTATTCATAATAGCTACGTTTGTTCCAACATCAAATTCTTCTCTATTATCAACTGAAACAAATCTATCTAAATCCATATTATATATGCCATGATATCCTATAGTCTTAAGTTCATCACCTGATGCAAATTTTGTTAATTGGTACATTTGTGTTTTATGCTGTTTCTCTATCCAAATGGGATACTCATATACCATTCTGCCTTCATCATAACTCCAAACAAGAAGTAAATCATCATATCCTATATCTTCAATATCCTTTGTACTACCATCAGCTAAACTTATTTTAGTACCTTCAATTAAACAAACACCACTAGCACTACCAGTAACGACAATATCACCATTAACATTGGGAATAGATAATTCCCCCGTACTAGAACTATATGTGTAATCTGTATTGCTAGTTAAAGTTACACCATTCATACTAACCGTAATTGTAGTTGGTAAAGTATAAAATCCTGTAGTAGACAATGTTGCTGTATATGTAGAACCTAAATTTGCTGTAGTAGCCCCAGAAGAAGTCATGTTAGTCAAATTGTTAGTAACACTAAATACCCATTTTAAATCGACATTCGAAGACTTACGACAATATGTTGTACTAGTAGTAGCACTACTTACATAATCACTACCATTATTTCCTGCTTGATCAGTTCCATAAATCTTAACATAATAACTTCCTTCAGTAAGACCTGTTAAACTATAACTTGTCAAATCACTACCAGTATTGTAAGTATTAACTAAAGTATCATCAGATGAATTATAAAGTAATATAGTATAACCAGTAATACTAGTACCACCACTATCCAATCTACTCCAAGTAAGATCTGCTTGTCCTTCAGTATTATTTATAGTAAAACTAATTTCTCCAATTTCAGGTATTTCCGTATCAGGGGCTTCAGATATATCAACAGAAATTGTTATCTTATCAGTATTAACATTTCCAATAGAATTACATTGTAATACTAATATTGTACTATCAGTAGTATTATAAAATACACTACCATCAGTCTTTTTTAAATAAACCTGATATGTATCTGTCGAATTAGATAAAATATTAAAACTTTCTAATTCAGAGCCATCACTATTTACTAAAGAAAAATTACTATTACTAGATTTTAAATTAAAAGTAACGGTCCTACTATAAGTATTAATAACTTCCAAATTAACTAAAGCTAGTTCATTAGAACCAGTTAAATCAATAGATAATGGTGATACACTAGCTAAGATAGATCCTTTCTCATTTTGATCTAATATCACATCTGTTTTTCCACTGGCATCATATGATTGATCTGGATCACTGACAGTCAAAGTTAACTTTAACGTAATCGTTCTAGTCTCTCCAGATGAAATTATATCTCCATCACTAATATTAGTAACATCAAGCGATAACTGCCCAGTTCCACCACCACTCGCTGTAACCGTTGGTGTAAAATTAAAAGAATTA
>CAZMXJ010000146.1:0-3289 GCA_964570235.1 uncultured Clostridium sp.
CAAAATGGACAAATATACCAATTAGTAAACTAGTTGGTAGTGAAAAAGATAAATTACTACATCTTGAAGACAACATGAAAAAACGTGTTAAAGGTCAGGATGAAGCATTAAAACTAGTAAGTGATGCAATAATAAGAGCAAGAGCTGGTATTAAAGATCCAAATAGACCTATTGGTTCATTTATATTCTTAGGTCCAACTGGTGTTGGTAAAACAGAAGTTGCAAGAAGTCTTGCATATGAACTTTTTGATGATGAACATCATATGATTAGAATAGATATGTCTGAATATATGGAAAAATATTCTGTTTCAAGACTTATAGGAGCAGCACCTGGTTATATCGGATATGAAGAAGGCGGACAATTAACTGAAGCTGTAAGAAGAAATCCTTATAGTATAGTACTATTTGATGAAATAGAAAAAGCACATCCTGATGTACTTAATTTACTTCTTCAAATATTAGATGATGGTAGACTTACCGATTCAAATGGTAGAACTGTTGATTTTAAAAATACAATAATAATTATGACTTCTAATATAGGTAGTGAACATATTTTAAATGGTGAAGATGATAAAGTATTTGATGAATTACACAAATATTTTAAGCCGGAATTTATTAATAGAGTAGATGAAGTTATTGTATTTAAGAAACTTACTAAGGATATTCTTTACGAAATATTAGATAAAATTATTTCTGATATTGAAAAGAGATTATCTGATATTAATGTTAAAATAAAATTAACTGATGGTGCTAAAAAATATTTAATAGATAATGGATATGATGAATTTTATGGTGCTAGACCACTTAAAAGACTTGTTAATAAAGAACTAGAAACAAAAATAGCAAAACTAATGATTAATAACGAAATCAGGGAAAATATGGTTATTAATGTTGATATGGGGAATGATGAGTTAGTTGTTAATTTAATGCAACTATAGATAAGAATAATATTTTGATAAAAGTGTTAATTTTATAGAATTGTATTGTTTACTAAATTTATTTGTGCTAGAATTTATTTAGAGGGTAAGGTGATACTTAGTTGATAATTATTTTAGTTATTGATTATTTATCACCTTTTTTGTGGAGGAATTATGGCAATAGAAGATTTGGATATTAAAAAGTTTAAGGAATATACGAGAAGAGAAAGGCATTGTGATGATGTTTGTAATAAATTTAATCTTAGTATTTTAGAGTTTAGTACTGTTATCGCGAGACTAAGACAATCTGGTATTAATATTATAATATCTGGCGTTGGTGAAGATGCGACTATATTAAATCTTGATGAAAGAAATTTAAATGGAGATAATATTCATACTATTGATATTGGTGATGATACTGAGTTTAAGGCATTATTAATTAGTGATACTAGATTAGGAAGTAAGTATCAACAGTTATCAAGATTAAATGACGCTTATGAACAAGCATATAAGAATGGATATAAGTACGCAATTCACATGGGTGATATAACTGAAGGATTATATACTCTGAAAAATCCTTATTATCAAACTTTGTTTGCAGATACTACTGAAGAACAGATTGATTATGTTGCAGAGCATTATCCATATGTTGAAGGCATGACTACTTACTTTATTACTGGAGACCAAGATGCAACTCATACTACTAAAAATGGAATAGATATTGGAAGAGCTATTTCAAAGAAAAGAGAAGACATGATTTATCTAGGTAATATGAGATGTTTACTAAATATTAGGAAGATGAAAATACTTGCCCAACATTTAAAGATAGGGGCATTTGATAGAGCTAAAACTATATCTTTAAAACCGCAGGATTCAATTGCTTCAATGAGAAGTGAAGAAAAAGTTGATATTATATTAGACGGACATATTTTGGTCGATCAACAATTTGTCGAAAGAGAAATGCAGGAAATATCTGTACCGAGTTTAGTATCTACAACTCCTAGAATTAGAAGTAATGCAATACCACACAATGTAGGTTATATTCTTTTAAATACTAGTTTGACGAAAGATGGTAAATTTAAGGAAAAAGAAGTTACGTATGCTCCATATTATCAAACTGATAAGGATGATTATAATACTGCTAAGGTACTTAGAATAGGGGGTAAAAAATAATGAGTTTTGATTTTAGTAGAATGCTTACTGATGAAGAAGCTAAGAAGATATACACTAGATTATTAAAAAAAGAAGAAAGTGTTGTAGATATTGCTAAAAGATTAGGAATTAGTGTGGATGAAGTTTATGGACTTTCTGAGTTACTTTCTTATTTTGGTTATCCTGTGGAGGTGGCTAAGGAGAATGATGATTATGTTTTTAGAAAGTTGAGAAAGCAAAATTATTCTACATATAAAAAAGTAAAAATACCAATGGAAGAATGTAATAAGACTACAATTGGTTTTGTATCAGATACACATCTTTGTTCTAAGGAACAACAACTTCATATGTTAAATACTGCATATAGATATTTTTATGAACATGAGATATCAGATGTACTTCATTGTGGTGATGTAGTTGATGGCGATTATGGTGAAAAAAGAAAATCTCAAATATATACTAGATTTATGCATGGAGCCAAGGAACAATCTGATTATGTTATAGAAATGTATCCAGAAGTTTTAGGAATTACTACCAGATTTATTCAGGGAAGTCACGATGAAACACATAAGATAAATGGTGGAGTCATATTAGGCGAAATAATTGATAATGCGAGAAGTGATATGGTATACGAAGGACAAGATAAAGCTGATGTTTTAATAAATGGAGTTAAGATTAGAATGAGACATCCTGGTGGTGGAGTTTCCAAATATAGATCTAGAAGTTTACAAAATACAATTGATAGTATGTCTTCAGGTAGTAAACCTAAATTAATTGCGGAAGGTCATTATCATAAGTCTTATTACTGTATTTATAGAAATGTTCATGGTTTATTAGTACCTTCATTATGTTATCAATCTCAATTTATGGAGAGAAAAGATGTATCAAATGTAATGGGATTTTATGATGTTGATATTTATAGTGATGATAAAGGTGATATTCAATATATAACTCCAAGGGAACATTTGTTTAATGAGTCACAAGTAAAGAAAGATGATTTTAGAAAGACTAAGAGGTTAGTAATTAAATAGTCTTTTTTTCTTGTAATGAATAGTTATAAATGATAAAATATCAAAGAAGGTGTTGTTATGGATAAATCATATAATTTTTTATTAAGCAATAATTTATTCAATGTAGGTGACTATGTAGTGGTTGCGGTTTCTGGTGGTCCTGATTCTATGGCACTTCTTCATCTACTTCTTAATATTAGAAAAAAAATA
>CAZMXJ010000147.1:0-3276 GCA_964570235.1 uncultured Clostridium sp.
AGGCTCCGGTTGTAATGTCTTTCAGCATATTGCTGTCGAATTTGGCTACTTCACAGACTATCTGTATATTATTTATAGTAGATCCATCATTGAGAGCGATGAATGCTATGTTCTTGTTACCTCTTTTGGTTCTTACCCATCCTTTGGCAAGGACCTCCTTCCCGGGAGTTTCCTTAAGTAGTTCTGAAATTCTTTGTCTTTTCGGGGTCATGATTGATATCTGCTTTAAAATTCTATACCCATTGCTTTACATATTTTCTTGGGGATGTCAGTATTGTCCATTCTGCCGGAGAACAGTTCGCTTCCTGCTCCTATGGCATATACGGGGACATTTGATGCCGTATGACTGCTGGTTGTCCATCCGATACGGGCATCTTCTGTAAGTTCATTTACTTTATCTTTCTCATCTTCGTCCATCTTGTCCTTTGAGCTTCTTATGGATTCTAGGTTCTCGAAGAGCAGGTTGTAACCGCTTTCATATCCGAGAGTGAGTCCGCCTGTCTCGTGGTCTGCTGTAACGACAATGAGTGTTTCATCTGGATGCAGGTTGTAGAATTCCATTGCCACACGTACGGCATCCGAGAGGCTCAATACTTCCATTATTGTAGTCAATGCATCGTTGCCGTGGCAGGACCAGTCTATCTTGCCACCTTCAGACATGATGAAGAAGCCTTCTTTCCCTGTTTTGTCGTACAGGAATTCAATAGAGGCACTGACGATGTCTGCATGAGTCATTTCACCGTCCTTTTTATCTATTGCGTATGGAAGTTCTGTTTTTTCCCTTCCGTTTTCCTGAATGAGAATGGCTTTCTTTACTTTATCAACTCTGGTATTCCTGAATTGGTCCATTCCTTCTATTATAGTGTAGCCGCTTCTCTCAAGGTTTTCGTACACTGACGGCTGGTCGTTGTTCTTCCCTTTGCTGTCAATGAATCCCCCCCAGCGAGAAATTCGAAACCACAGTCGGCGGCTTGTCTGGCAATATCGTAGTATGAACTTCTGTTTGTGCTGTTTGCATAGAAGGCTGCAGGGGTTGCATGGTTAATTCCAACAGTGGATGTTATTCCAACTCTGTGACCTTCTTTGTGGATTTTGTATGCTATGCTTGTAAAGTTTGTTTTCTTGTCCATTGAGACACCCAGCCTGCCGTTTTTGGTTTTGTGACCTGTTGACAATGCGGTGCCTGCTGCTGCTGAATCTGTGATGTAATTGCTTTCCGAGTGTGTTACAGCAGTTCCGAGTGTCGGAAAGTTAGAGAAAACAACAGGTATCGAACCTGTTTTCCCTTGTTTGTAGGACTGGTAGTATTCGGTTAGGCATACCTGAGCCAGTCCCATGCCGTCACCTATGAAATAGAATACGTATTTTGCCTTTTGCTGCGCAGACATCGTGATGCTGGACAGCAATGCCATAATGATAATAAGATACCGTTTCATCTTGTCTTTTCGTTTATTGAAAAATGGGTGCCCCATAGCTGTGAGACACCCATTTATTATTGATGCGAGTCAGTTATCGGTTGGTTTGAACCTGCTTTCTCGCAGCATACATTATCTTAAGGGCGGAGCATCTTCTGAGTTCCTGCTTTACTTCCGTTACGATACCCATACGGGTGTTTTCGTCTATTTTCAAGGATACTGTCATGAGTTCGCGGTCTGCTTCGCTCAGGGCTTCACGCTCTGCAGCTATGAAGTTACCTATATCGACTGTAGTCTTGAATGAGTCGTTGAGCTGGATACGGGAATCTGTTCCGTACTCTTTCTGATATTGTGAAGAGGGTGTTCCGATGTAAATATATGAGGAAAGATCCTTTCTTTCGAGTTTGGTTACTTCGGTAGCTTCTGGCAACACTACATTCACCATCCTGTCTGTCTGACGCATGCTGGTAGACACCATGAAGAACATGAGAATCATGAACACGATGTCAGGCAGTGATGCCGTATTGATACCTGGAGTACCTCCGTCGCCTTTCTTAACAAATTTTGCCATAATTATCCTCCTCTATTTTTTAGTTACATCTAACGGTTCAGCCTCGGAAATCCTGTTCGGAATGGCTTCGCGGACAATATCCTGCTTGTCTGAAGGCAGGTCGTTGTATACCGCACCGAAGTTCGCCATTGCAAAGTTGTCCCTCACGACATTGATGGCACGGACAAGCACATTCTGTATTTCAACATATTTGCTGTAGATACTCTGCCTGTCGTTCTGGAGTGAGATGACTCCTTCTGATACGGGGAATTCGCCAAATCCTTCGATATTCTTAACTTTCTTTGAAGGAAGGTCAGAACGGTCTTCAGGGTTTGTAAGGAACTCTATGACGATCTCTTCGAGTTGGGCATCCGAAAGAATGATTTCACCGCCTGCGAAAACCTGGTTCCTGGAGTTGAGTTTTACCTCAAGAATGTTCCTACGGTTTACCTGGAGGTCTTCTACCTGCTGGTCAGCAGCAGGCATAGGGGGAAGACGTCTTGAAAGACCCGTCTCCACGTCCATCGTAGTCACCATCAAGAAGAAAATCAACATGAGGAACGAAATGTCCGCCATCGAACCTCCGTTTATTTCAGGTGTTTTTTTAGATGCCATATTGAATAATTATAATTATCTAGTGTGGATTAATTTTCTGATACCACCCCAAATAAGTGCTACGAAAGAGCAACCTAAAAGGATGTAGCAGAGGATAAGCAGAGTGTCAGTCATCTTGAGGGCAGCTTCTGTGGGAGGCACTGCAAGGTTTACTGCAACGGGGTCACCGCTTGCGCAGAAGTATGATATGCCTACCAATACGACAGCCAAAAGCAGTGTGAATCCGGTTTTCTTGAGTGACTTCTTGTTACCGGCCATGTTGATGACGGAGAGTATAACAACCAGCAGGATAGCTGCGAAGAGCAGTACGCATGCCCAAATCAGCATTGCGTCAAGCATGCCTGTGGTACTCATGGCTTCCTTAAGGTTACTGATTGCATAGATTCCGGTTGAGTTCTGAATGTAGAACGCAATGAGAGCCAATGCCGAGATAACCAGGAGACAGCCTAATAATATTTTAAGAAATTTTGACATAAATCCGGACTACTTGTTTTGGAATTTAACTAACATGTCAACGAGGGAGATGGATGCATCTTCCATAGACACAACGATTGAGTCAACTTTTGATACGAGGTAGTTATAGAAAATCTGGAGAACGATAGCTGCGATAAGACCGCCGACGGTTGTGATAAGGGCGACCTTCATACCACCTGCAACGAGGGTCGGAGAGATGTCACCTGCTGCCTGGATTTCGTC
>CAZMXJ010000148.1:0-3262 GCA_964570235.1 uncultured Clostridium sp.
ACTGAATTAATTTTTTATAAATTTTGTTTCACATCATTGACAAGTATACATTTGTATACATCCACATAAAAATAAATAGTATTAGCAACCTTACTAATACTATTTATGATATATTACAAATTTATCTCTTTTGACTTATAATCAATGTCACCTTTGTAACTTTAGCTTCATAGGATACTCTTACATCAGAACCTACAACTATTACATCAACATCATGTGTACCAGGACCATATCCTTTTAAATCAACATATACTTTTACACTATCTTCATTTATTTCATCAATTACTGATTTAACGCCTTTAACTACTATCGTAGTATATTTATCAGCATCACTTGCAGCATTAATCGAATAATTATCAGACAAATTTTCATACTCTAGTTGTACATTTTGTAATTCCTTACTTGCTTCACTCTCTACACTTATATTTACTAGAGTAGATGTTTCACTAATTTCCCTAACTCCACTAGGTTTCTTAATCGTAAGAGTATACTTCTTTTGTGAATCTAAACCATCAACATTCACTGGAACTTCAATACTCTTAATACTAGATAATATTTCTTCATTACCATATATTGTTACACTTTCAACAGATGAAGTAATCTTACTAATTGCCTTCCCAAATGCAACTTTACCTTCTGGAACTATTTTAATAGGAACAACTTTACTAGGAGACGTTACTTCAATTACAGCTTTTACAGATGTTGGAACTATTTCTACATCAATTATTATACCTTTCATATCGTAAGCAACTAACTTAATATCAGACAACTCCATAGTCCCTGCCTTAGGATCATCAAGTTTACTTATATCAACTAAAGCCTTTACAGTAGCAACCTTATCAAGTTTGTATTGAGGTCCTTTTATAATTACCTCTTTTCTATCCAATTCAACTTTAGAAATCGATAACTTAGAATTCAATTTATCTTGATTAACGATATCTGCAGTTACAGTACGAACCTCTGACATTTTTGAATATATTATTACAGTTGCTATTGAAGGATCAATCTTATAACTTACCGAATCAATTGCTCCCTTATATTTCAAAGATACCTCATGCGTTCCAGGTTTCAAATCTTTCAAATCTATATCTACCGCATCTATAGGTAACTGTTTAGCTAGATATAAATCTGATTTTCTACCAATCATTGTAATATCAACAGATTCAGGTATTCCCTCAATAACATATGATTCTTCATTATATATAGCATTTACCTTCTGGTTATATAATACTTCTGCTGAAGTTTCACTAATTGTGGTAGACTTCGCATCAATATAGAAAAATATTGCTACAGACATTATCAAAGAAACAATAACTAAACTACTCTTTTTTGAAATCATTTTTTCAAAAATCTTGCTAAATTCCTTAGCCTTATCTTCTCCCCATAAGAAAAATTTAGTAATTGGAGTTATAACTTTCTTATCAAGAAAAACTAGTATTTTTCTAACATAACTTCTTAACTTACTCATTATTTCCACCTTCAGTCTCAATTTCATCTTCATTAAAATCGGTCTTTGGCTGCAATTCTTCTAATAAAATAATTCTAACATCATCGAGAGTCAAATTATAACTTAAATCACCATTAATTGCAATAGAAACTCTACCTGTTTCCTCAGATACAATTAATGATACGCAATCAGATTCTTCACTTATACCTATTGCAGCTCTATGTCTAGTTCCTAATCTTTTCCCAATTCTCATATCAACACTAGTTGGAAATACTGCCCCCGCACACGTAATTTTATCTCCTTGAATTATTACTCCACCATCATGCAAAGGATTATTTGGAAAGAAAATTGATATTAACAAATCACTAGTTATCTCAGCGTATATTTTCTTTGCTCTTTCAATATATTCCCTTAAACTATAATCTCTTTCTAATATAATTAAAGCACCAATTCTATTTTTCTTCAAATACTCAACCGCATTAACTATTTCTGAAACCATTTTTTCCCTTTCTGAAATAGTTAATGTCTTATGCCTTCCTAACAACTGAGTTCTACCTAATTGCTCTAAAGTATTTCTAATTTCAGGCTGAAATATAATAATCAATGCTAAAGGTCCCCACATAATTATATATTCTAAAAGGAGTCCTATAGTAAACAAATTCAACCAATCGGCAACTACTTTTATAATCAAAAGAATAAGTAAACCCTTAAATAACAAAGTCATCTTCACATTATTTCTAATATTCTTAAGAATATAGTATAAACCAAACCATACTAAACATATATCAATAATATTTTTTATTATAGTGAAAGCTAAATCAATATTCATAAATCCTCCCATACTGCTACTATTATAAAAATTTTCTACAATATTTCATATACATTATTATATCACGTATATTTTAAGATGTAAATTAATGTAGTAGATATTCATCGATTTAGATTTTTGAATTTTCATTTTAAATTCCTTTTTATTAATAAAAGCTGAAATAAATCTTAAAACGGAAATAACATTATTATTTTTGTAAAACTATAATTTAACTCCCTTTTAAAAAATTATAACCTTATTCATTTTTATATATTTTAACTATTGATAATTGATCATGAATGCTATTGAAAAGTACAAAATAAATCAAATAAATTTTCACATACGGACCAGTAATTTTCTTTATCGAATAAAAGTCTTTAATACCTACATTCACCAAAGTGACATGTACGACAACTAAATGCATGCATTATTTACTACACTATAAAAAAATTGAAATCTATCATTCACTTTTGTTGACTTACTTGTTCTTCTTTTGACTAATTTGATATGAATCTATCTAATATGTATTTTTACCAACTTCATCTATATATTATCCATTTCATAAAAATTCTCTACTTCTAACCTTTAACTTGCATAAAAACATTCTTTTCTATACTTTGATGCAAATACAATATTGTACATTTTTATATACCACCTTTTGTACATTCTTATAGTATCATTAGTATTAATTTTAATTTCATTATAAATGTCCTTCTTCTAATATGAAGAAGTTTTATTTTCAACCCAACACTGAATTTTTACTTAATCCTCATACTATATGAGATTCTACAAATAATAAAAAAAAATTCTTTGCAAGAACTTTTTTTATTATTCAATTCCAAATACTTCTAAAGATTCTGTATTTTCATCTTTTTCCTTGCTTTCCATATCTGTAACAACAGGTGTTTCACTAACACTTGGTTCAACTGTTGGTACAACCGGTTCTATACTTGGTGTTATTAATGGTACCTCATTTACTGTTGAAACTGTTTCTGTAACAACAGGTG
>CAZMXJ010000149.1:0-3250 GCA_964570235.1 uncultured Clostridium sp.
AAAAAAATTAAAACTGCATATCTCTTTTTTAACTTTACCATAGTTACACTTCCTATCCTAAAAGAATTATATCATAATTAATTAACTTATACAACTTGCTCTGCATTAATTGTAATAGTAAATAAATCAATTAAACTTTGATAATCATCTGGACTATCTTTATACTGAGTAGGAAATCTAACTACAAGAGTGTATGTATCTACCTCATCACTTTCATGGCTCAATCTATATGTTTGATTAGTTAATAATTTTCTATAATACATTCCATTTTCATCTTGAATATAAGAATCATTTTCAATTATATTTAAAGAAAATTCACTATAAGTATCACCTTCAATTATTAAAAATTCAAGTGGTAAATTTGTAGTAGATTTAAATTCAACCTGATAATTCATATTTACCTTTGTTCTACTAGTTCCTTTGTAATTTTGTATAGTAAAAGTATATAAATATACATCATCACTTGGAACAAGGTTACTTAATGATATAGATTGTTCATATGTTCCAGACTCCACCACATAAAAAGCAACCTTTGCCTTTGCATTAGACATAGCACCAGATTCATACCTAGAGTATGTAATATCTAAAGAATTTATAGTCAAAATAAAAAGAAGTAATAAAAATATCATTTTGAAAACACTAAAAAATCTTTTTTTATCAAACATATCAAAAAATGTTTTCATCTTATCACTTCCATTCAATTTTACTATTAACAACATCTTCTAATTTGGTTAAATCAAGTCTCATAGTACACTCTATAAAATCTTTTTCTTTCTGAGATAAATCCTTAAAAGTATATTCATTATCCAAATTATCTAGTTTTTCACTTAAATCTTCTAGTTCTTTTTTACTTAACTTTTCTACATCTTTTTTAGGTTCACTAATAAAAGTCATATCTAATATTTCTGTTGCTTCTTTAGGTTTAATATTTTCCTTATTATTTAATGATTCTAACACTTTAGCAGTTATTTCATTAACTAATCGTTCCATATCATCATTTTTAATTTCAGGCTTACTTTTTTTACTCTTTTTAGGTAATGTAGTGTCTTTACTTTTGTAAGAAAATGCAAAATCAAATAAAATCAATGTTAAAAATATAGTTATCAATATCTTAGGAGTAGTAAATATCTTTTGCCATATTCCTAAATTCTTATATATTTTTATTACTTTACCTATAACAGTACTTATATCAGTTGCCCTATCAGAAGCATTATTTGCATCCCCTCTTGCAATTATAGTATTGTCATTTATACTTATTATTCTATGAGTAATATAAGCATTATCACTTTTATATGTAATTATATCACTAACCTTATAATTATCACTTTTCTTAACTATAATAATATCATTCTCACTTATGGCAGGTTCCATAGAGCCTGTAGCAATTTTAAAAATTGAATATCCAAATATTTCGAAATAATCCTTTCCAGAATAAAGCATACTCACTTTTGTAAAAATGATTATCATTAATAGTATAAATATAAATGCAGTTAGTATATCAACTACAATTTTTAGTATTCCTTTTAATCCTTTATTCACACTATCATTCCCTTATATCTTACTATTTAAAATTATATATCATTCAAAATAAACAGTCAATTATACTTAAACAATTCTATTCTATTGTTTCACCTAAATACTGTTTAATGTTTACTCTAACAGGTATTATAATTTCATTATCAGAACTACCTAATATATTATCATCTTCATTATAATTTTCATCATTTAACCATTCTATATTCACTCTAATAGTAATAGTTTCATTAACAAGTATATCATCAAGGTTAACAATACCAGAATATTCATTTTCTCCTACTAATGTGGCATTTCCTCCAGTTAAATCTTCTACACTCATTTTAATATTACTTGGATATTCACTAGTTAAATCTATTAAAATATTATATTTTATCGCTACATCTGTACCTGATGGGTCGATAGTTATATCAAAATACCCCTTACTTCCAGGAGCAATATATCCTTCACTTACATTCGCATTAGTATCATAATAAAAGTTCTGAATATCAAAATTTTCAAGTATACCCTTAGATATATCTGCATTATTTAATTTTATACTCCACCTGCCAACATCTTGAATTATAGAAGCTTTATACTCAGTTTCAAAAAGCCCATATGCATCAACGACAAAATACAAAGATAGAAAAAAAAGAAATAATGTTAATAACCAAAAATATTTTTTCATACTAACCTTTTAATTCTTTTCTTACTTCACTTGCAAATGCATAAATTTCATATACTAAAGCAAATAATGTAGGCAATATTATAAATAACATAAATCCCCATTTAGATTCTAAAATAGATAAAGGTAACCCATATCCTTTATAAACTTTTGCAGTTTTAGAATTACCAATCACATTACTATAAGTAACTTTTTTATCATTAATTGAATACAAAGACTCTGCATCATTATAATGAGTAACATTAGTAATTTCACCAATGTTAACAAAATTAGTAGTCAATTTATTACCAGAATAGAAAAATATTTCATCACCTACTGCGTACTTATTTTGTCCTTGTTTTTTAAGTATAACTAAATCATTTTCATAATATTTAGGTTCTAGTTCATCTGAATCGATAATTATCATTGAATAATTTCCAAATTCAGTCACATTATATTCGTTATAAGAAAGTAAGCAAATAGTAGTAAATACCGCTACTACTGCCCATATTGTTATTAAAATTGTCTTTACCATTTTTACTACATACTTCATATTATCACCAATATAATGATAGCACAAATTGAATAATAAAGTAAATACTTATATTTTATAAAATGTACAAATTAAAATTGTATTAAGTTTGATATATATGTTATAATAATCACGAGGTGTATTATATGAAAAAATTTTTAACACTAGTTATATTATTGCTTACAACAACGCCTGCTTTAGCAGAAACAGTGGATTGTGGAGTTATATCGAATATAACTAGACCTGCTGCACATCTTATTATGATAGCAGCACCAATACTATTAATTGTTTTAGGAGCAGTAGATATTCTAGGTGCAGTAACTGCAAGTGATGAAAAAGCAATGAAAAAAGCTACAAGCACACTATTGAAAAGATTCATCATATGCGTAATAATATTGATACTACCGCTATTAATTAACTTCATAATAGGTTGGACAACATTTAAAGATTTAACTGCATGCCTATAAAATAAAAAACAGACTCGAAATGATGTGAACCCTGTTTAGGAGATACAAATAAAAAAGCAGTATATTAAAAAGAGA
>CAZMXJ010000150.1:0-3247 GCA_964570235.1 uncultured Clostridium sp.
ATTAATGAAGATGATTTCAATAAAGTAAAAAGATTAAGTATTTTAAATAAAATTGATATAATAGATTACAAAGGTATAAAGAAAAGAAAAAATAATCTTTTATTTAACAAGGTATTATTTATATCGCTTGTTATTGGCTTTTTTATATTGATTTTTTTATCCAATATAATATTTAAAATTGAAATTAAGCATACAAGTAGTGAGATGAGAAATTTTATTATTGATGAATTAAAAGCAAATGGTATTAAGACAATGCAATTTAGAAAAAGTTTTAAAGAGTTAGAAAAAATTAAGAAAAATATTTTGGATAATAATAAAGAAAAATTAGATTGGTTAGAAATCGATAGAGTTGGTACTAAATATATAGTAAAATTGGAAGAAAGAAAAACTAATAATTATTATGTTGATTACAAATATCAAGATATTATATCTACCTCTGATGCAGTTATTAAGAAGATAGTCGCAAATAGTGGAGTTAAAGTAAAAGATGTTAATGAATATGTAAAAGCTGGTGAAACTATAATAAGTGGTAGTATATACTTAAATGAAGAATTAAAGAAAAATGTTAAAGCACTAGGGGAAGTTTATGGAGAAGTGTGGTATAAGTTAAGTGTAGAGTACCCAGTTGGTAATGATATTAAAGAAGAAACAGGAAATAAAAAGGAAGTTATATCGATAAATTTTTTTAATAATAGTATAACTCTTTTGGGTAAGAATAATTATAAGAACAGTTATATTCAAAAAAAATATATATTAAAAAATAATTTACTTCCAATAAGCATTTCTAAAGATACAATTTATGAACAAACTATAATAAATGGAATATATACTGAAGGCGAAGCTATTCTTAATGCAAGAAGTTATTTACGAAAAAAAATGGAAGAAATGCTTGATAAAGATGAATACATAATTAATGACAAAGTATTGAAATATAGTGTAAATAGTAATACAATATATATGGAAGTTTTTTATAAAATATATGCAAATATAACAGGAACAAAAGAAATAATTATAGAAGAGGGTGAATAAAATATGATTAAAGATATGGTCATACAAATATTTGGTGGGGCATGGCCTATGATAGTCATATTTACCGTTATATTATCTTCTATTAGGATTACTTACTTGATTATAAAAAAGGAAAAGTTTGTATTATATAAAGAAATTACATATTTACTTTTTTTAATATATTTACTAAGTTTATTCTATATTGTAACATTTCAAGATGATAATTATGGGGCATCTAATTTAGTGCCATTTAAGGAAATATTTAGATATGATATAACATCTAAAATGTTCATTAGAAACAGTATTGGCAATATTCTATTATTTATGCCTTTTGGACTTTTTGTAGCAGCATATATTGATGTTAGAAGGGTTACCCCAGTAGTAATGCTTACATTTATATCATCTTTGTCTATTGAAATTGTTCAGAATATAATTGGACGTGTGTTCGATGTAGATGATATAATATTAAATGTTTTGGGTGGTTTTATTGGAGCAACAATTTATGTAATACTAGATAAAATTAGAGATAAATTGCCTAAGGTATTAAATAAAGAGTGGTTTATGAATTTATTAATAATATTATTATTGATTGTTGCAATAATATATTTAACAAATTTTGTTGATTATATAAATAAGATGGTGAGATAATGAAGAATATTGAATTTTATAATGAAACTGAAGAAAAAGTTTTAGAAGAAAAAGAACTTAAGAAATTAATAAAATATGCTTTAAAGTATATGAATTTGAAAAATGTATCATTTTCTGTTATTTTTGTTGATAATAATAAAATACATGAGTTGAATAAAAACTATAGAAATGTAGATAGAGAGACTGACGTTATTACATTTAGGCTTGCTGATTATGAAGATGTTGTTTTTGATAATGTTAATATATTAGGCGATATTTATATTTCCTTAGATAAAGCAAAAACTCAATCCATTGAATATGGACATTCGTATTTAAGAGAATTGTCATTTCTATTAATACATGGATTTCTTCATTTATTGGGATATGATCACATGAATGAAGTCGACGAGAAGGAAATGTTTAAATTGCAGGAGGACATACTAGATGGCTACGGGATCAAAAGGTAAGAAAAAAGTTTATACTTTGAAAGATGAATTTGAAAGAAGAAATTTGAATACAAAATCAGTTATTAATATTATTAAATATTCTATAAATGGGATTAGAACTTATATGGAAGAGGGTAAAAGTTTTGTATTATATTCTTTTGCTGCTATATTAGAAATTATTTTTGGTTTTATATTTAAAGTAAATGGTTTAGAGTGGATTTTAATAATATGTATGCTTGGTGTCCTTCTTTCAGTAGAGCTTTTAAATACGGGTATAGAAAGAGCATGTGACGCTATTACTACAGAATATAATCCTTTAATTGAGAAAGCAAAAGATTGTGGTAGTGGAGCTACTTTTGTTATATTTATAGTAACGGTAATATTAAATATAATAATATTTTATCCAAAAGTTATAGCATTATTTTAGGAGGTATTATGAAAGAAGTATTAAATAATTTGTTAAATAATAGTAGAAGTGATTACTTTAATTTTCCAGTAAGTGCAGCAATTGTATGCACTGATAATAGAGTTTTTTATGGAGTTAATGTAGAAACGTCATCTCCGCAAGCAGGAATATGTGCAGAAAGAAATGCCTTATACAATGCATTTACTAATGGTATTAAAAGTGAAGATATAAAAGAAATTCATGTAATGAGCAAAAAAGGAGTAACACCATGTTTTATATGTAGACAAGCATTAGTGGATTTTTGTCCTATGGATACAAAAATTGTAGTATATAATTTAGAAGGTATAGTAAAAGAAATGAAATTAAGTGATTTATGCGTTAATGTTTTTGGAAAAGGAGATTTAGAATGAAGTCAGGATTTGTAAGTATAGTTGGAAGACCTAATGTAGGCAAATCTACACTTTTGAATACTATAATGGAAAGAAAAATAGCAATAACTTCTCCTAAAGCACAAACAACTAGAAATAATATCATGGGAATATATCATGGTGATGATACGCAAATAGTATTTGTTGATACCCCAGGAATTCATAAACCAAAGCATAATTTAGGTAAAGCACTTAATAATATGGCTTATTATTCAATAAATGATGTTGATGTAATTGTACTTGTCGTAGATATATCTGAATCATTTGGTACTGGAGACAAGTTTGTAATAGAAAAATTAGAAGGAATAAATAAACCTGTAATTTTAGTATTA
>CAZMXJ010000151.1:0-3175 GCA_964570235.1 uncultured Clostridium sp.
CTTTTTAATATACTCGAGTTTTTTATTGATGTCTCCTAAATAGGATTCACATCAATACTCGAGTTTTTTATTGATGTCTCCTAAATAGGATTCACATCAAAATTAATTATGAGTTATTTTTTTATTTCTAAGAATACTGGAAGTATTAATGGTTTTCTTCCTGTTTCATTTACTATAAATGGACTTACATCTTGTATTAGTAATGTTTTTAAATCATTATAATTATTTTTTGTCTTTTTTATGTTTTTCCTAATGCTTTCACTAGCGTAAGTTGATATTTTGCTTATAAGTTCTTCATTTTCATTGACTAGTATAAATCCTCTAGTTGTTACATTAACATTTCCTATTAGTTCTTTATTATGGTTTATATTTGCAATAAGTACAATTATACCATCATTAGCCATAAGTACTCTATCTTTAATTACTATTCCGCCAATATCTCCAATTCTATTACCATCGACATATACATCTCCAGCAGTGACAGAACCATATTTTTTAGCACCTTTAGAGTTAATATTTAATACATCACCATTATCCATAATAAATACATTTTCTTTAGGCATACCACATTCTATAGCTAAGTCAGCATGTTTTTTAAGCATTCTATATTCACCATGCATAGGCATAAAATATTCTGGTTTCATAAGTCTTAACATAAGTTGTAATTCTTCTTCATTACCATGTCCTGAAGCATGTATATCATTTAATGAGGTATTAGTAAGAACTCTAACTCCCTTTAAGTATAATTGATTTATAGTTCTTGATATATATGCACCATTTCCTGGGATGGGGCTTGATGAAAATACAACTATATCGTTAGGTAGTAATTTAATTTGTTTGTGACTTCCATTTGCAATTCTAGATAGGGCTGCAAGTGGTTCTCCTTGGCTACCAGTACACAATATTGTTATTTCATCTTCTTTTAGCTTTAATGCTTCATCCGCGCTTACTATTACATCTTTTCCATCAATGTATCCACTTTCAATAGCAATAGTAACATTTGTTTCCATACTTCTTCCAAATAATACTACTTTGCGGTTATTCTTTTTACTTGTTTCAATAATGTGTTTCAATCTATATATATTAGATGCAAAAGTAGCTATTATTAGTCTTCCGGTATGTCTTGCAAATATGTCACCAAGTGCAGCATCAACTTTGAATTCACTTTTAGAAAATCCTTCTACAAGAGCATTAGTACTATCACTCATTAGTAATTTTACCCCTTTTTTACCTATTTCTGCCATTTTATGAATATTAGACATTGGACCAATAGGTGTAAGATCAAATTTGAAGTCACCTGTACTTACTATAACTCCATTTGGGGTAGTTACAGCTATTCCTAATGAATCTGGAATAGAGTGGGTTGTATTAAAAAATTCTATTTCAAAATGTTTAGTTTTAATTTTAGATTCACCATCTATAATTTTTAAGTTTTTAAATGGAATACTTCTTTCTTCAATTTTTCTTTTTATTAATTCAGCAGCTTGATTAGGCGCATAAATAACAGGTATATTTACTGTTTGAAGTAAAAAAGGTATACCCCCAATATGATCCTCGTGTCCATGTGTAATAATTAATGCTTTAATTTTATTTTCGTTTTCCTTAAGGAAAGTATAGTCAGGAATAACGTAATCAATACCTAAAAGTTCATCTTTTGGGAACATTACTCCTGAATCAATGATAATGACTTCATTATTATGCATTATTACATACATATTTTTACCAACTTCTCCAAGTCCACCTAATGCGAAAACTTGTGTATTCCCGTTTTCAAAAAATTTCATTTATAAACTCCTTTCATAAAAATAAATAAGAACAACCTAACACATTATACAATAAAATAGATGTTTTGTCTATAACTTGTATAAATGCGATTGTTATAGTTATGTATATTATTATTTAGTTCTTTTGTTTCTGAATAAAATATGTTACAATATAAATTGTATTTAAGGTGATTATATGGATGATAAACGTGTATTTAAATGTAATAGATGTGGGTGTTGTTGTAAAAATATTGGTTATGTTCAAGAAGCAGATTTTTTAAATAGGGGAGATGGAGTTTGTAAGTATTACTCTGATGATAAAAAAATGTGCATGATTTATGATTTTAGACCTGATATTTGTAGGGTGGATAAGATGTATAAAAGATTTAAAGATAAAATGTCATGGGATGAGTATATTGATTTTAATTATGAATCTTGTGAACAACTTAGAGAACTTGAAAAGAAGAAAAAAATGGGAAATGTAGAAGAAAAAGAAGTTAATAATGTAGATAATAATAGAAACTATTTTGATTAGGGGGATTTTATGGGATTATTTGATAAGATAAAGAGTGTTTTTAAGAAGGAAGAAGTTAAAGAGGATGCTTCAGTAAAATTATTTGATAAGGGTTTAGAAAAAACAAGAGTTGAATTTACTTCTAAGTTAGGAAAATTGTCTAAAAAGTATAGAGAAGTAACTGAAGAATATTTTGAAGAATTAGAAGAAGTATTAGTCATGGCTGATATCGGGGTTAATACAGTTATGAATTTTATGGATAGGTTAAGAAAAAGAGTTAATAAGGAACACATTACTGATACTGAAATGTTAAAGGAAGTAATAGTAGATGAATTATTTATAATTTATGTAGATGATGAAATGCTTACTACTAAGATAAATTATAATGAGAATGGTCCAACTGTCGTACTTTTTGTTGGCGTTAATGGTGTAGGTAAAACTACTTCGATTGCAAAACTTGCTTATAGAATGAAGAGTGAGAATAAGAAAGTAATGCTTGTTGCAGGAGATACTTTTAGAGCAGGAGCAGTTGAACAACTTAATGAATGGGGAAATAGACTAAATTTACCTGTAATAAAAAGTGAGTCAAAAGATCCTTCTGCTGTAATGTATGACGCATTAAAAAAAGCTAAAGAAGAAGATTATGATGTAGTACTTATTGATACTGCGGGGCGTCTTCAAAATAAAGTTAATTTGATGAAAGAATTAGAAAAGATAAATAAAGTAATTGGTAACTTAATAGAAGGAGCTCCTCATGAGACACTTCTTGTAATAGATGCGACTACTGGACAAAATGGTATTAGTCAAGCAAAAAGTTTTAAAGAAATTACTAATATAACAGGTATTGTACTTACTAAGTTAGATGGTACTGCTAAAGGTGGAATAGTTCTTGCGATAA
>CAZMXJ010000152.1:0-428 GCA_964570235.1 uncultured Clostridium sp.
CTACCATATTATAGCAACTTATTTATTATTTATCAACTATTATTTAATCTATTTACTAAATTATTGACATATTTTTCTTATGTTATTACTTTTTATTAATGTTGACTACTTATCTTTAGTGATTTTATTATTTCATTTGCAATTAATTTATATCCATCTTGATTTGGATAATGATTGTATAAATTATATATTAGATGTTTGTTATTTTTAAAAATGTCATACAAATTTACATAATTCAACTTATACTCACTGCATATTTCTAATAAGTTATTATTGGCATACTTAATAAACTTATCAAGTCTTTTGTCTTTAGTAGGATTATAATAACCTAATAAATATATATCTTTATTATTTAATTTTCTTATTGTTTTTATTAATTTATTTAAATCATTTATGCATTCATCTATATAACTATACATATATCCATC
>CAZMXJ010000152.1:438-3101 GCA_964570235.1 uncultured Clostridium sp.
AAAGTATTTCGTTCATACCAATTGAAATAGAAATTATATCAGATTTTTTTATAGCATTTTGTATAGTAATATTTTTCTTATTTACAGTTGTACTTATATTTTCTTCTATGTTATCTATTAAATCTGTAATTCTCTCGTCTTCATTAGTAAAATCTTTTGTATACATTTCTAATTTATTATATTTATTTATATAATCGGATATAAAATCACTATATCCTTTTCCTTCATAGTTATTATAATTTATTCCTTTACTTAAACCATCACCTAATGATATATATGACAATTTGTCATTTGCACTATTTATTGTTATATAAAATGTAATTGAAATTACTATTAGTAATAAGATTTTCTTAAATATTTTCATAATGCCTCCAAAAGAAGAAATTATAACTTTATCTTACACTAAAAATGCGACTAGAAATATTTGATAAATTGGTGTAAGCCTAAGTCAGGGTAAGAAAAAAAGAAATATAACTTCTTTAAATTATATTTCTTCTATTTCTATTTTAGCACCTACATTTTGTAATTTTTCTATGATATTTTCATAGCCTCTTAGCACATGCTCGATATCATCTATAGTCGTTTTTCCTTCAGCGATAAGGCCCGCTATAACCATGCATGCACCAGCTCTTAAATCTGTTGCTTTTACTACGCTTCCCTTTAAATCAGTTTTCCCTTTTACATGTATTTTTCTATTATCAATACTTATATCTGCACCCATTTGATTTAAGTATTCAACGTTATTAAATCTATTTTCATATATAGTTTCTTCTAATGTTGACACTCCGTCACATTGAGTTAATAATGTGGTTAAAGGTTGTTGCAAGTCAGTCGCAAACCCAGGATACCCTTTTGTAACTACATCTATATGTTTTAATTCAGTTGATTTATTTGTAATAATATAGTTATCATATACTTCAATATTAGCGTTAGCTTCTTTTAATTTATCTAGTAATGAAGATATATGATTTGGTATAACATTATCTATTTTTAAATTATTACCAAGAAGTGTACCTATTATTACATATGTACCTGTTTCTATTCTATCTGGTATTACTTCAATAGACGTACTATGTAACTCATTTACACCAGTTATAGTAATCTTACTAGTACCCTTTCCTTCTATTTTCGCACCCATTTGATTTAAAAAATCAATGACATTTCCTATTTCAGGTTCTTTTGCCGCATTGTTAATTGTAGTTATTCCTTTTGCTCTTACTGATGCGAATAAAGCATTTATTGTTGCTCCTACACTTGGCATATCTAGATTTATTTCTGCTCCAATAAGATTTTCTGCATATATTTTATATTTATTATTATTTTCTATAACAGTTGCTCCTAGTGCTTCAAATGCCTTTAACGTTTGATCTATTGGTCTTTTTCCAATATTACATCCTCCTGGAAAATACATTTCTACTTTATTATATTTTCCTAAAATTGCCGACATAAAATAATATGATGCTCTTAACTTTTTTGATATTTCTTCTGGTATTTCTGCATTTATTATATCACTTGCATCAATTTTAATAGTACCACTCTTTCTTTCTACCTTGGTATTTAAAAATTTTAAAATATCATTTAATGCATCTATATCTGAAATATTAGGTACATTATTAATAGTTATTGGTTCATCACAAAGTATTGCTGCTGGAATTAATGCTACTGCACTATTTTTTGCACCACTTATTTTTATTGTACCAGTTAACTCTTTTTTACCTTCAATAATAATTCTCTTCATAAAACCTCCATACTATATTTTATTACAACTGTCTACTAAGTGTAACTTATCTGAAATTGCTTTTTTAATGTTTTCCTCACCTGATGATATTATTTTTCTAGGGTCATATACATCATTATTATTTTTTAAATATTCTTTAATACTATTTGACCATACTACTTGTAGTTCAGTATTTATATTTATTTTTGAAATACCACATTCTATTATTTTTCTTATATCTTCATCACTTATTCCTGTTCCACCATGTAATACTAGTGGAATATTTAATGATGCACTTATTTCTTTTGTTCTATCAAAATCTAGTTTAGGATTTTCTTTGCATATTCCATGAATGCTTCCTACTGCAGGTGCAAGCGAATCTATTTTAGTAGACTTATACAGTTTTATAGAGTCTTCTACAGTTGCAAGAGAATCACCATTTACCTTTTTTTCATCAGAAACTATATTACCTATTTCAGCTTCTACAGATACATCATATATTCTTGCATAATCACAAACTTCATTTACTATTTTTATATTTTCATCTAATTCATAAATAGAAGTGTCAATCATAACTGATGTAAATCCTGCATCTATTGCTTTTTTACAAACTTCAAAAGATGAACCATGATCTACGTGTAAAGCGACTGGAATTGTAATATTATTATCTTCAATATAACCATTTACCATTCCAACAATTGTGTCGCATCCACCCATATACTTCATTGCGCCTTCACTAACACCTAAAATAACTGGTGCTTGTAATTCTTGACATTCATCAAGAATTGCACTTACCCATTCAAGGTTGTTGATATTAAATTGACCAACAGCATAATGACCTTCATGTGCCTTCTTTAACATATCGCACATACAAACTAGTCTAGATTTCATATATTTTTCTCCTTTTTAATTAATCTATATCATCTTCAGAAGATGAATCTTCGAT
>CAZMXJ010000153.1:0-3065 GCA_964570235.1 uncultured Clostridium sp.
ACTGCATATTCTGGAGGAATCTGATAAAATCATTAGGTTTCATCCAAAGATTAACAAATGGGCTATTAAATCTAATCCCCAAGTCATGCAAAATAAAAGTTCCGTTGCAATTACTTGCAATAAGTGAAAAATCTTTGTTTTTTAATTGTTTTGCATAGCTCCATACATACATTTTCCGAAGTATCTTTCTTATACTTTTCATTTTCCAACCTCCATCTTTATATTGTACATATTGGTATATCTTGAGAATCCGTTTGCTGGATGGTTTACTCAAACAGTCCAAAGTGTTTCAGTGAGTCCACAATGGCTACTTCTTTTTCCTCTGGTCAAATACTAGACTTTTAGGGGAGCTAGTATGGTTGTCATGGTAGTTCTCATGTTTCTGAATCCTCAGTTTTTCTAAAATTTGTCAGATATAAGCAAAGTGAGCATTGAAGCTGTACTTTTCTTCAATGTATTGCTTAATATCAGCATTAGTGTAGATTCTGCCTACATTGGGTTCCAAATTCTCGGCGCTGACTGCAATGTGAAGGTAATCGCTGACACATTTACTACCTAAATATGTTTTAGAACACACACACTCTCCACGTGATGAGTATTTGGAAATAAATCAAATAATTTAATTTCTTCTAATTCATACATATCTTTTAAATAATTTAAATCCCTTGCTAAAGTGGTAGAATTACATGAAACATATATTATTCTTTTAGGGTTTATTTTTAATATATCATCTATTGCTTTTTTATTTAACCCAACTCTAGGTGGATCAACAATAATAGTATCTATATCTTTTATATCATCTAAATTATCTTCTACTTTACCACTCTTAAAAGTAATATTATTAATATTATTTATTTTTGCATTTTCTTTAGCGTTTAAAACAGCATCTTCTATTATCTCTATACCTATAATGTTTTTAGCGTTTTCACTTATATAGATACCTATTCCACCACTACCGCAATATAAATCTAAAATATTTTCATCTTTATTAACCAAAGTTTTAATATAATCGTATAATTTTATAGTCATATCTGTATTTTTTTGAAAAAATGATTGTGCTGAAACTTTGTATTTATACTTACCTAAATTGATAGTTACTTCTTTTAATCCACTCACGAATTTGTTATTTATATATAGTGAATCACATACAACATAATTTTTAAATTCATCTATTAATTTAAAATTAGATGATTCTATATTTACAAGTATCTCATTATAACCTTTTATACTTATTCTATCTATGTTATTATCCATATATTTATTAATAAATTTTCTTATATCTTTTAAGACATTATTTATCTTTTCATTTGATATTAAACATTCATCAATATCGACCATTGTATTAGAATGGTTTTTATAAAAACCAATACTATTTCTATTTACAGTAAGTGTAATATGATTTCTATAATTAAACTCTTTATCGTAAATAATATTAATGTCATCAATATTTATATTAGAAATATGTCTTAAATTATTTATTACTTTATTTTTCTTAAATATAAGTTGTGAAGAATACTTTTGATGCATTAAATTACATCCTCCACATTCAAAATAATACTTACATTTTGGTACTTGTCTTTCGTCACTAATTTTTTTAATATCTATTAATCTTCCTTCATTATATTTTTTATTTTCTTTTATTACCTCGCATGTAACTAATTCATCTTTTAATGTAAAAGGAATAAAAGTAATTTTATCGTTTATTTTTGCAATACCCATTCCTTCATTATTTTGATTAATTATTTTTACTTCTAGCATGACACTCACCCTTTTAATTATAGCATATTTCTAATACTAATTGTTAATAATAAAAATGGTGGTAATATGATTGAAGAAATAAAAAAGAAAACTGGAAATAGTAAAGATTTAGTTGTAAGAGAACTAGATATTTGTAATGAGAAAGTTTCATTACTTTTTTTTGAAACACTTTGCGATACAAAAAATATAAATGATTTTGTACTTGAATATTTAAGTTATTTAAAGATAAATAAAAAGATTTCTTTAAATATAAAGAATTATATAAAAAAATATGTTCCTACATATAAAATTATTGAAGTTAAAACAATTGATGAAATTTTAAAATATCTTTTTTCTGGATTTGCTATCTTAAATGTTGAAAATACATATTATGCGATGGAATTTAAAAGGTCTTTAGATAGTGGCATAATGAAAGTTGAAAATGAAAAAACTATCAAAGGCCCAAAAGATGCATTTACTGAAAATTATCAAACTAATATTGGACTTATTAGAAAAAGAATAAGAAATGAAAATTTATTTCTTAAAGAAGTAACTGTTGGTAAAAAAAGTAGTACCAAAGTTGGTATTTTATATATGAATGATATTGCCAATACTAAATTTGTTGAGAAAATAGTTGATAGAATTAAAAATATAGATATTGACTCTATCCCAGATAGTAACTATATATATGAATACATAAGTAATAATAAGAGTTTATTTCCGAGTGTATTATCTACAGAAAGACCTGATTTAGTATCATTTAAATTATTAAACGGAAAAGTTGCGATTGTAGTTGATAATACTCCTTATGTAATTTTATTGCCTGCTTTTCTTATGGAGTTTTTTCATACTATGGATGATTACTTTCAAAGTGGAATTAACGCTACTTATATGAGAATTATAAGAATTATTGCATTTATAATTACTGTTATGTTACCTGCATTTTATATTGCATTAATTACTTATAATCATGAAATACTTCCTCCAAGTTTAGTAATAAATTTTGCTATGCAGAAAGAGGGAGTTCCGTTTCCTACTATATTAGAAGCAATAATCATGAATATTACATTTGAAATCTTAAGAGAAACTGATATAAGGGCACCTTCTGCACTAGGTAGTGCTCTTTCTATAGTAGGTGCGCTCGTATTAGGAGATGCTGCTGTAAAAGCGGGACTCGTTAGTCCTATTATGGTAATAGTTATTGCAATTACTGCAATTAGTGAACTAATATTTTCTGTAAATGATGTATCTAATGCTGTAAAAATATGGAGAATTATATTTATTTTGTTCGCTAGTATTTCTGGAATATTAGGTGTATTTATCGCATT
>CAZMXJ010000154.1:0-3052 GCA_964570235.1 uncultured Clostridium sp.
CTATTAATAAATGGATATTCATCAGTAAAAATAAATAACACCCAACTAATTACTTGAAATAAAATAACATAATTTAATATTTTTAAATAATTTTTCATTTTTCACCTCATAAAATTTGCTCCTAAGTAATACCATTAATTAATTCAAATGTTAAATAAGAATAAATTTTAACACTTACACAATTGTTTTCAACAAATTTATTTTTTCATCTCTATATTTTTTTCATATTCTTAGTTTCTATTTTCAAATTGATAATAATAATGATAAGCAGAAATTTTCTTTAAAGTTCCTAATTTATCATGATTTTATTTTTATAAATTACTATTTACATTGTGAAATTATTATTTTTGCTTTACACGAGCATTTAATATTTACACAATTATAAAGTCTTACATTAATTTGCTGTACACTTTATTATTTCTTCTTTTTTACAAATATTTCCACTTTGTGTGTAACCTTTTGGGCATAATTTTGCAGTTACTTTATTTACTTTTTTAGCACACCACATCATTGCTCCCATTCCAGATTCATCAATTTCTGTATACATATATTCACTACTACTATTACATGACCACCATGGAGATACAGCAATACTATTTGCATGATATTGGTTAATAACATCTAAGCATTGTCCCTCAATTAATTTATACCCACTTGGGCATGATGAAGTTGCTACCATATCAGTTATTACTTCTTTATTACACTTGCTTCCATCACCAATTGGTGTACAATCTGATGGACAAGTATATGGTTCTTTCCAAATTGCTTTTAAAGTTATGTTTTTGTCTAATATAGTATCTTTAGTAACTACATTTCCATTTTCATCAATCCATTCTACAAATACATAACCATCTTTTGTTGGATTCTCAGGAAGCTTAACTATTTCACCATTCTTAACTTCTATACTAGAAATTTCAGTTCCACCATTTGTATCAAACGTTATTGTAAAAGATTTTTCTCTACCAAACAAAAGATACAATATAAAAATTAAAAGTAATAATATGATTAATACCAATACAATAATACATTTCTTTTTCTTTTCCATAAGAATATTTCTCCTCCAATTATAATTGTACACCACTTTTTTATTTTTTTAAATCATTTATAATCATATCATCAATTACATTTTATTACCACAATTTTAGTTTTATTATCTATTAATGACATTTGTAAGTACAGTTTAATTTATTATATAAAATTTTTTACTAATTCTCATAAACAAACAAAAATACAAGCATTTTTGTTTATATAATAAAGTATAAATTACACACTCTTCCTAATTAAAGCATAAAACCTCACTTCTTTGTAGAAAGAGAGGCCATTTATTTAATACATAACTTTATGAATTTAGGATAACATTTATAATATATTAAGGAAGAAAGTAAGACAACTTTTAATGCTTAAATATCTTTACAAACTTTCTTACAAAACTATCTGAATCTTTTGTTTTTTCATACTCATCAACAAAGCAATTTAAATAATCAAATACTTGTATATATAACCATTCACAAATTTTTTCAATCCACAATTTCGATAACTTTTGAGTTCATAATCATGTCGGATGTATTGTTACAATATGTATATTTTATAAAAAATGATTTGTAATCTCTTTTATAAGAAATAACTTCACTACTAAGTGAAACAATAATATCTTTAACATATCCAATTTCATCTGAAGTTATCTCATTACTGTTAAGTATTTTTGTCAGTTATAATAATTGTTCCTCTATTTAAGCCATAATATAAAGTACAATTTCAGATGTTTTTTCTTGTAGTATACTTAATTATCCCATTATTATATACAAATATTTCATAATCTATATCTCTATCTCTCAAAAAATTTTTATAATAAAAAATCTATCTTTTGAATAGAACATATCATACTTATTTTACAAAAATGTACTTACTACATCAGATAAAAAAAGTAAATTTATAAAAAGTTTTGGAAATATGAAAAAGAATGATATAATTGAAACAGAAAGGAATAATTTTATGAGTAATTTTAATGATAATAATTTGCAGAAATTTTATTGCTATGCATGTAATCACGAGACATTAGGTCAATTAATGCATATCCAAACATCAAACGGAATAAGGCCAAGTATAATGTGCAATGAGTGTGGAAATATAGTAAGTTTATCACTTCTTGATAGTATTAATAGAATGATGAATAATTCTAAAGAATTAAAACCAAACATTGATTCAAAAACGGGATTTGTGGTAGGAAGTCCAGAATATAATGATTATTATTATCCTAAAATTGATAAATCAGGAATACATAGATAAAAATACGATTTAAATTTTTACAACGTAAAAGGAAGAGATAAACTCTTCCTTTTGAAATACTTCTACCAAATGTATAAATACACCTGCAACAATCTAAAGTAATATACTTATACCATTTTTTATAGCTATGTTAACACTTTTTCACGATTTTTCTTAGTTTTATATAATCTTCTAATTCAGATAATTTAATCTTCTTACCTAAATTATGAACATAGATTTCACCTTTCTATGATTTTTTCTTATAAAACGAAAAATCAATCATTTCTGATTGATTCTATATATCAAAGTTCGAATAGTTCGAACAGATTCGCCAATGGTGCGAGAGATGGGAATCGAACCCACACGGCAAAGCCAAAGGTGTTTGAGACCTTCGCGTCTACCTATTCCGCCACTCTCGCATGAGTTAATTATAACATAATTTATTTATCTTTTACAATATTTTTGTACCTTAATATTTCTAATATTATTATTAATATGGGTATTGCAAAAATTATTCCAAAAATATCAAATAAACTCCCAAATATTATTATAGACATAATACACAAAGTTTCAGGCAACTTATTTGTATTCTTATATATTTTAGGCGTTATTATATAAGAATCTATGTTAGGAAGTAATATAGATACAATAGATGTAAGTATCAATAATTTTTTACTTATTACAGATGCAGTTGTAATAGCAAGTATATTAGTAAGTAATGTACCTATATATGGAATAAAAGAGTTAATTGAATTAAGTAATCCCAATAATAAATAATTAGGATGTC
>CAZMXJ010000155.1:0-3021 GCA_964570235.1 uncultured Clostridium sp.
TTATACTTAACTGCACCTAGTAATGTGCCGCTAGATAAATAATATTCAATATTATTTTCTTTACATACCTTATCAAGATAAATCAAAATATCCAATTCAATTTTTTGTATTTCCTTTAAACTTATTTTCTTTTTAGACATAATAATTTACCTCCCAACTTATCAAATACATATTTAAATTCTTTTGTTTTATAAAATAATAATATAAACATAATATTACTAATAATAAATGTTACAAAAGCTTTAATAATAAATAAAATTAATGAACCATTACCTATTAAACTAGTTATAAAATAACATATAGTAAAGTTTAAACAAACACAAAATAGTAAAGTTATATGTTTAATGTAATAACTAATAGGTGATTTTTTAAATTCATGTTTATAAATTACATAAGTATCAAACCAAGATGTAGTTAATAATTTTGATATTGATGTAGATATAAATATACCGAATAGTCCATATTTTAATCCTAATAATATTGAAAAAGCTATATTGAGAATTGCGCAAATTAATGATGAAAATTTTGTTTCTTTAAAATAACCTAATGTTGAAATATATGTGTGTGATGAAAACTCTAATCCATCAATTAAAATATAGAATACTGACGCTAATACAGCACTATAATTTAATAAATATTCTTTACCAATCCATACTTCTATAAAAGGACTCAAAAGAATCGCTAAACATATTGTAATTATTCCATATAACCAAGTAGAAACAAATAGTATTTGCTTCATTAACTCCTCTTTCTTTTCATTCTTCTCGATCGCATTAACATTACCAATAGATGAAATAGATCCCTTTAAAAGTATATAAGCAATACCACTTACTGCCATTATAATTAAAGAATAATTTGAATATAATCCAACTGCTGAAATACCAATTATTGAAGAAATGATAATATTATCAGTACCACTCAATGATACTCTTCCTAATTTATACAAAATTAATGACTTAATATTATCTAAAATACTTTTCTTCTCTAAATTATCTAATTCTTTCGCATCTTTTTCTAATATAAAAGGATACTTTTTATTCGCAATAATACTAATTATTATATTAGTAAATAAAGTACTAAGTACAAATATTAGTAAGTATAAAATATAATTTTTTGTAAATATTAAAATAATAACTTGTATTAAAGATTTTATAATTGATAAAATTAATTTGACTACATCACAAATATAATCTTTTTGATTAACAGTAATAATTGAACTTTTATATCTAAAGAAATATGATGAAGCAGTTTCAAATAAATATAATAAATATATAATAATTAGATTTTCACTAATATTTGGTGTTTCTTTAATAATATATGGGAAAAATGGAATAATCAAAATACCAATTCCAAATATTATAAATCCAATAATATTATAATATTTTTTATACAATCTAAGTAACGATTTAGTCTTTTCTTGATCATTAGTTGCGACTGGTTTATACATACAATACGTAATCGCATGACCTACTCCTAATTCAGCAAAAGAAAGTATATATAAAATATTAGTAAATAACCCATTAATACCTAAATACTCATTTCCTAGAGTCTTTATAAATATTGTTCTTACGAAAAAATTTAATAAAGTAACAATTATATTACTAACTGCTCCCCAAAAACTATTACGCATACTATTTTTAAGCCTAGAACCCATAAATACCTCCTAACTAAGACAAGTAACTATTTTATATAATAAGTGTTTATTCAAATAAAGAATGTAAAACAAACCTTTCCTTTTAAGAGAAACTTTCTTATTCAAGAATCTAAAATTACCTCGATATATACTATAATATTCACGCATATAACCCGAATTAATAACATCTAAACATCTAGATTTTGATGCTTGTAAAAATGCAGTATAAATATAAAAGCATCTATAACTTTCTCTTACTTCTTTTAGTTCAGCATATTTAGATAAATACTCGTAACAATCATCACAAAATTCTAAATAATTTTTATTTTTTTCTAAAGAATAACTATTAACATAACTATCACTTCTTTGATAATAACCATACATTCTTCTACTATCAAAGCATATCTTATTAGTGTTATCAATTAATCTAGGCATAACATATAAATCTTCATATATTTTACCTAGAGGAAAAGATATATTTTTAAATATTTCTCTTTTAAATAACTTATTCCATAAAAAATTTGTGATAACTCCATCAGATATAATATCCTTGAGTGCATCCATCCTATCGTATATTTTAATATTACTTTCATTATCAAATTCTGGCAAATTATCTTTAAAGGTTAAATAATTACAAACACTAATATCAGAATTTGTACTTATCAAATTATAATATAGTGTTTCATACATATTTAAACTAATATAATCATCACTATCGACAAATCCAATATATTCCCCAGTAGCATGTTTTAATCCAACGTTTCTAGCGACAGATACACCACTATTTTTTTGATGAATTACTTTTATACGGTTATCTTTTTTCTTATATTTATCACATAACATAGAAGAGCCATCGGTTGAACCATCGTCAACTAATATAATTTCTAAGTTATGATAAGTTTGATTAATTAAACAGTTAAGCACTCTATCAATACATTTTTTTGCATTATAAATTGGAACTATAATACTAATTTTATCCATAATTTTCACTCTTTCTTGCATCTATAAATATCTCTTTAATAAGTATTATTAATGCAAAATTACATACTGTAGAAGCTTCTGACAATCCATATAATAGGAAAAAGCAAATAATAATTATTAATTTATAATCTTTAACTAAAGATGTTCCTTTTTGGTATAAATACAAGTAAAAGAAATATATAATAATACCACGTGTAACTAATAAATTAATGTAAAAATTATCAAGAGGCAATGTTAGTTTTACACCACTACCAAATGGCGATAACATATATCCTTTTTCTATATAGTAAAATGCATTATAGAGTCTGCCACTTAATAATTGATTAAAAATATTAGACTTAGTAGTTCCAAAAATAACAGCAAAAACGATACTTGTAATAGTTAAAGTGAAAAATAAGTATTTAGAA
>CAZMXJ010000156.1:0-2990 GCA_964570235.1 uncultured Clostridium sp.
GCCGTCTTTGAATGATTTTGCATTCCAACCTTTGAACTCTTTTGAAGAAGGATAAAGCAGACTCCGCGAAACAAGAATCTGTATCCCGTACACTCCGTTACCGGATATGTTTTCCGCTTCCTTATTTCCTTTCGCAGGCCCGGTAATGTTTATGTCAGTATCGTAACGTTTTTTATATGAATCGAATGCCTTATATATGTTTCCCGCCATTTGCTGCTGGTATGTCTTGGATGTCAGTACTTTCATGTCATTGCTGTTGGACAGGAATCCGAGTTCGATAAGGACTGCCGGCATCGTACATTTCCATAGAACTATGAAATTGCCCTGTTTTACCCCCCTGTTATGCGTAATGGGACCGGACGATGCATTTTTCTGGATAAGGGTAGCAAAATCAAGACTTTGCTCCAGATGTGCATTCTGAAGCAAGGTGAAAATTATGTAGGATTCAGGATTATTAGGATCAAATCCCTGATAATTAGACGAATAGTCATCTTCAAGGACAATAACGCTGTTTTCTTTCTGGCATACCTCGAAGTTGGACTTATTCATGTCGCTTCCCATAACGAATGTCTCATGACCGCGCGCAGAACGGTCTCCGGCAGAGTTGACATGGATTGAAATAAACAAGTCCGCATTGTTCTTGTTTGCAATATCAGCCCGCTTATAGAGATCCACAAAAGTATCATTTTCCCTTGTATATATCACTTTTACACCCGGATGGTTTTTCTTTATCAGTTCACCTACCATTTTGGAAACCGAAAGGGTGATGTCCTTCTCATATATTTTGCCGTTGGTAGTTCCAGGGTCGCGTCCCCCGTGTCCCGCATCAATGACTACAGTCTTAAGTTCGACAACTGCTTTGTTCCGGGCAGTCATCGGCCCGGGAAACGCGGCGAGTACTGACATGGAAAGAATGATTATCAATATGGTGTTCCGCATCGTTTTTGCATCTAATAGCGTACAAAATTAATAAAACTTTGGTATGAGTTCAAAAAAGACTATATTTGTGCCGGATTTGCTCTGGCTGATTCATTATTTCCATTTGCTTATTCCTGTTATTTTTAGATGCGTTCCCTGATTTCTATACCAGCATTATTCATAATTGCCGCATTTTCCGTAATGACTGTTTCATGCGGTGTGAATTCGCATGGTGGAAAGAAGCGGGATTCAGTTTCCACAGAAATACGGGAATATACGAAGGAAGCCGGTGCTCCTGATTCTGTACAGAACAACGAACCGCACAATCAGGAAATTGCAGCCATATCTGACACCACTGGAAAAGTTCTCCCGACAATATCTCAGGAAATATCGCTAAAGGATTCCCTGCAGTCATTCAGGCAGGTATCCGACAGTACATCCGTTTCCGTTGCTGACACCCTTGCCTCGGATACTGCCACAGCAGGTACTGCAGATGCAGGAGACACCCTGTCCGGTAAAAAGGACAGTATGCTTGAAATGCCCGCTTTTTCTTCTGCCAAAGATTCCGTTATAGAAGATTTCTCTTCCGGCAGGAAAATGATATACTATTACGGAGACGTTACTGTTTCATACGGAGACATGGAGCTTAAAGCCGATTACATGCAGTATGATGTTGACCGGCAGGTAGTTTACGCTGCCGGAATAGCTGATACCGCAGGTGTTGTAAAAGGCGCCCCGCAGATGTCGATGGACGGGAAGACATACACAATGGACAATGTCTTCTATAATTTCAAGACCGGGAATGCCAGAGTGAAGAATATTGTGACACAGGAGGAGGACGGATCACTGAAAGGCGAGAATATTGTGATGACCCCTGACAACTCAATCAGTATCTCGGACGGGATCTATACGGTATGCGACCATCCTCATCCCCATTATTATCTGAAGATGACCAGGGCAAAGGTTGAGACAAAGCCAAAACAGAAAACCGTATTCGGTCCGGCATATCTGGTTCTTGCGGATGTTCCCCTTTATCCTGTCATGCTTCCGTTCGGTTTTGTACCAAAACGTCCTGAAAGGGCAAGCGGCATCCTTTTCCCCTCATTCGGAGAAGAGCAGGCAAGGGGACTTTTCATGAAAGACGGCGGTGTATATTTTGTCCTGGGGGACTATTTTGATGTGGCGCTTACCGGAAGTTACTATACCAAAGGTTCATGGTCTGTTAATCTCAACACAAGATACAAACTCCGCTACAAATTCAACGGCTCTGTAAACCTTACATATTCCAATGACCAAACAGGAGACCCCGGCAGTACGGATTTTTTCCAGACCAAAAACTTCAGCGTCAAATGGAGCCACACTCAGGACTCAAAGGCAAGACCAGGAACATCCTTCAGCGCATCTGTCAATTTTTCCAGTCCTTCCAACAACAAATACAACTACACGAATGTAAATGACGCTCTACAGAACCAGGTCTCTTCTTCAATTTCCTATTCCAAGACATGGAGTGCCCTCAGCCTTTCCGTCAACGGACTCCACAGCCAGAATTCAAGAGACAGTTCATATGCCATCACCCTTCCGAACATCACATTGAACGTAAACCGTTTTTATCCATTCAAGCGAAAAAACGCCGTAGGAAAAGAAAGATGGTACGAGCAGTTCTCCCTAAGCTACAACACCACGCTTCAGAACAAGATAAATTTCAAGGCAAGTGAAGTAAGACAGCCGGATTTCTGGAACAAGATGCAGACTGGCATGACCCACAATTTCGGAATCGGGCTCCCTACCTTTACATTCCTCAAATATCTGACATTTTCACCATCCATTTCATACGGAATGAACTGGCATTTCAGTTCTCAGGAAAAATACTACAATCCTGAAACGGACAAGGTCGAGACTATACGTACGGGACTTTTCGAGGACTTCGGGATTACCCAGACATTTTCCGCAAGTGCATCACTGAGTACCAGACTCTATGGCCTTTTCAATTTCAAACGCGGAAAAGTAAAAGCCATCCGACACATGGTTACCCCCTCGATCAGTGTGTCCTATTCCCCTGAAATGGGTACTGA
>CAZMXJ010000157.1:0-2979 GCA_964570235.1 uncultured Clostridium sp.
ATTAATCATCTATATGAACTTAGTAAAAAAGATATTGGTGGTTTTATAATTGGTATTAAAAATTATTCTATATTTCAGAATTTAAAATTAAGTATAGATGAGTTAAAAAGCATTAATGTAGATAAAGAAATATATGTGTCATTAAATAAATTAATTTATAATAGTGAGTTAGATGATATTAAAAATATATTGATAGAATTATCTAAATTAAATATTTCTGGAGTACTTTTTGAAGATATAAGTATTTATAAATTGAATAGAGATTTAGGATTAAATTTAAATCTTATATGGTCATCTATGCATCTTCCTACAAATTCAAATTCTTGTAATTATTGGAAAGAAAAGGGATGTGTTGGCGCTTTTTTAAGTACTGAACTTATGGTTAGTGATTTTATTAATATTAAGAAGAATACAGGTATGGTAATTATGACTTATTTATATGGATATATTCCAATATTTGAATCATCTAGAACGCTTGTTACTAATTATTTGAAACATGTAAATAAAGAAAGTAATAGTAGTATTTTCTACGCATATGAAAAGATGAGAGATAAGTATTATCCAATATACGAAGAATATGGTAATACATTTATTACTGAAGAAGTATTAAATGGGATAAATGCAGTAAATACTTTAAAAGAAGGAAATATCGATTACATCATATTAAATAGTTTAATGCATAGTGAAGAAGAATTTGATAAAGTGTTGGATGAATATATAGAAGCAGTTAATGGAAAAGTATTTAATAAAAAGGATGTATTTACTGGATTTTTATTCAAAGAAAGTATATTTAAGGTGAAATAATGAAGAAGATAGAGCTTTTGTCTCCCGCAGGCAATTTAGAAAAAGTTAAATGGGCATTTATGTATGGCGCGGATGCAGTTTATTTTGGTGGTAGAGATTATGGATTAAGAGCTAATGCAGAGAATTTATCATTAGAAGAAATTAAAGAAGCGTGCAGTTATGCTCATAGTTTAAATAAAAAAGTATATGTAACAGTCAATATAGTATTTCATGATGAAGATTTTAATGGGTTAGAAGATTATTTAAGAGGATTATATGAAGCAAAAGTTGATGCAGTTATTGTATCAGATCCTTCAGTTATATCTATAATAAAGAAAACTGTACCAAATTTAGAAATACATATAAGTACTCAACAAAGTACATTAAATTATGAAGTAGCTAAGTTTTGGAGTGAAGAGGGTGCGAAAAGAGTAGTACTAGCAAGGGAAGCATCTAAAAATGATATGTTATCTATATTAAAAAATACAGATATTGATATAGAAGTATTTATACAAGGTGCTATGTGTGTTAGTTATAGTGGTAGATGTGTACTTTCTAATTATTTGACTAATAGAGATTCGAATAGAGGTGGATGTAGTCAAATATGTAGGTGGAATTTTGACTTATTTGATGAATATAAGAATAAAATATCTAATGATGAAGATTTTGCGATTACAGTAAAAGATTTAACTCTTATTCCTTATATTGGTGAATTAATAGATATGGGAATTACATCTTTAAAAATAGAAGGAAGAATGAGAAGTATTTACTATATTGCAACAGTACTTCATGTATATAGACAGGTTATAGACGAATATTACGAAACAGGCAAAATAGAAAACATAGATAAATATAATTATCAATTATTTAGATGCGCTAATAGAGATAGTGTTCCACAATTTTATTTAGAAAAGCCAGGTGTAAATGAACAATATTATAGTGGTAGATGTGAAGAATCTAATAAAGATTTTCTTGGTATAGTATTAGAGTATGATGAATTAAATAAAGAAATAATTTTAGAACAAAGAAACTACTTTAAAATTGGGGATGAAGTAACTATTTTTGGGCCAAATATAGATGATTTTGATTTAAAAGTAGAATACATAAAGGATGAAAATGACGCTAATATTGATGTAGCAAGACATCCACTACAAATAGTAAAGATTCCATGTAATAAAAAAGTATATAAAAACGATATAATTAGAGTAAAATTTTAATACGAGGAGGAAATATGTTAGAAATTAAAAATGTTACAAAAAAATATGGTGAAAAAGTTGCTGTAAAAGATATTTCATTAAAAATAAAAGATGGTGAAATATTTGGATTTATTGGCCATAATGGTGCAGGTAAAACAACTTTGATTAAATCAATAGTTGGTATACATGAATTTGATGAGGGAGATATTTTAATTAATGGTATCAGTATTAAAAAAAGTGAAATAGAATATAAAAAAGAGCTTGCTTATATTCCAGATAATCCAGATTTATACGATAATTTAAAAGGAATAGATTACTTAAATTTTATAGCTGATATATATGAAGTAAGTACAGAAACTCGTGAAAAGTTAATTAAAGAATACGCAGAGTTATTTAATATATATAATGACTTGGGTAATTTAATTTCATCATATTCACACGGTATGAAACAAAAACTTGCAATTATATCCGCATTAATTCACGAACCAAAAGTATTAGTATTAGATGAACCATTTGTAGGTTTAGATCCAAAATCTAGTAAAGACTTAAAAGATATAATGAAAAAGTTGTGTAAAGAAGGAGTAACAATATTTTTCTCTTCTCACGTTTTAGAAGTAGTAGAAAAACTATGCGATAGAGTTGGAATAATTAAAAATGGAAAGCTAATAAAAGTAGGTACTACAAAAGAAATAACAAATAGTGAAGATTTAGAAAGTGTATTCTTGGAGTTAACAAATGAAAAATAAATTTAAAATAATACTAAAAAATAATTTAATTAATACATATAAGTTAAGAAGTGCTTCTAAAAAGAAATTAGTATTAATACTTTTACTAGTAGTTTATATATTTTCATCAATGTTTATGATGTTTAGTGATTTTTTTGAAAACATATATGAAACACTTTCTAAAATAAATTTAACTAGTTATCATCTTGTTATTATATTTACTCTTTCAAGTATTTTCTCTTTCTTTTTTACAATATTTAGTTCAAAAAATGCAT
>CAZMXJ010000158.1:0-2970 GCA_964570235.1 uncultured Clostridium sp.
TCGACCTCACGCTTATCAGGCGTGCGCTCTAACCACCTGAGCTACAAGCCCATATCAAACTCTTAAATTCATTCGACTATTACATTGTATACTAATTTTTATAAAAATGCAACAGTTTTTTTCAAATTTAATGTATTTGTATTATAATACATTATTCTTTATTTTTCAACATTTTTTTAATCACTACTATCAATTAAATTAAAATAGTGTTAAAATGGGACTGGGAGTGTGAAGTATGGGAATAATTTTTACTTTTTTAATGGGATTATTTATGTCCTTTGAAGCGATTACCGATAACGACTACTTTTGGCATGTTGCTGTCGGAAAATGGATTGATATTAATAAAACAATACCAAACAAGCCACTATTTTCATGGTGGGGATTGGAACAAAATTATGAATGGACTAGTCACGAATGGCTAACTGAATGGATTATGTATAAGTTAGGTGATGTAGGATGTATAATAGCTATGCTTGTTATATTCTTACTACTCTACTACATTATGTATAAGATGCTTAAACTTAAAGTAAATAAACTACTCGACATTAAATGGATTTATTTACTAATGATGGCAGTATTCTTTAAAGTTACTGGACCAAGACCTTATATTATAAGTTTACTATTCTTCGCCTATCTAACATATGTATTAATGAGTTATTTAGACAAAGAAAAAACATTTGATAAACTTATATGGACATTACCAATAATGCAATTACTATGGGCTAATTTGCATGGAGGTTCATCGTCAATGCCATATGTGTTTATCATAGCAATACTTGTTTCTGATTTATTTATAAAAATGTTTAAGATTAAAGATGAAAGATGGACAACTTATAAATTAGATAAAGTTCAAATAAAGACATTGATTATAAATCTACTTTTAATACTCATTGCTACTTGCATAAATCCAACTGGATATAAATTGTTAATATATCCATTTACAAATATGGCTGATACTAATATGATTGATTTAATACTAGAATGGCAAAGTCCAAGTTTTCATGGAATATTAGGTTTGTATATATTTATAATGATATTTATTCCAGTATTTAATATGATATTTTATAAAAAGCAATTTAAATTTTATGAAATAACTATATTTGGATTAATGTTCTATATGTGTTTAAAATCTCAAAGGTTCATAGGCATGTTTGGAATATATTCAACATGGATTTTAGGAAAATATTTATTCTTTGATGAAAAATTATATGAAACAATTAAAAAGCCATTCAAAAGATTTGAAAAACTAATAAAATATTCATTTGTCAGTATATTAGTAATTTCCATTATTCTCGTTGGATACAAACAAATTAGTAATTTCAAATTAGTTGACAATCATGGTTTTTATAGTGATGAAGCTATAAAACAAGTTATAGAATTAAAACCTAAAAGAATGTACAATGATTTTGGTGCAGGTGGATATCTCTTATACAAATTAAGCGAGTATAATGCTCTTAATGAAATTGAAATATTTATATATGGTTTAGGAGATGTATTTAGTAATAATATATTACCTGACTCTATAATGTTATATACAGCAAAGAATGCAAGAAAATATATTGAATTATATGAATTTGATTTAATTCTAACAGTTAGTAATTCTCCACTTAGATATTTTTTAGAAGAATGTGATGACTGGATCATAAAATATCAAGATGATATGAACTATATATTTATAAAGGCCTCATAAGAGGCTCTTTTAATGTAAAAATAAAAAAGAAATACAAATTATTTCTTTTTTATATTTGTTTCTTTAACTATATACTTTGGTCTATCATGAAGTTCAACATGCATCTTTGAAATATAAAGGCCTAATATACCTATAAATACAAGTTGTAAACCTGTTACAAACACTATTAAAGTTGACAAAGTTAATAATGCAGTTGTTTCTATAAACATCATAATTAGCATTATAAACGAAATCATAAGCATCAATAATCCTACAAATATAGATATAATTAATGGAAATGTTGAAAATGCTACTATGCTTTCTATTGAATATTTAAATAATTTAATGAAAGACCACTTTGTAGTTCCAGCAACTCTTTCTACATTTTCATAATGTAACCATTTTGTATCATAACCTACCCAAGAAAAAATTCCCTTCGAAAATCTATTATTTTCCTGTAGTTCAAGTATAGAATTTACCATCTGTCTAGTCATTAATCTATAGTCACGAGCACCATCTACTATTTCTGTTTCAGAAATTTTATTTATCAATTTATAATAACACCTTGCAAAAAAACTTCTAACCTTTGGTTCTCCTTTTCTCGTTACTCTTCTTAAACCAACACAATCATATCCTTCTTCTGTTATACCTTTATACATTTCAATTAAAAGTGAAGGTGGATCTTGCAAATCTGCATCCATTATAGCAACATAGTCTCCACTTGACTTTTCAAGGCCTGCAAGCATTACTGCTTCTTTACCAAAATTTCTAGACATACTAATATACTTTACTCTTTTATCATCTTTAGCCATACTTTTTAGTATTTCTAATGTTTTATCTTTTGAACCATCATTCACAAATATTAATTCAAATTTAACTTTTTTCATTTCATCCATTACTTTATTCATTTCTTTAATAAAATGTGGTAATGACTCTTCTTCATTGTAACAAGGTATAATTACACTTATCATATTATCTCTCCTCTTTTTTATTTGTTATTTTAACATAATATTTTTATTTGTAAAACTTTTTAAAGATATGGTTATCAATATTCAAATATTCAATAATATAAATAAAATTATATTGACATTAACAATTAAATCACTTATTATTTGCCCATAAAATTTCTTCTTAAAGTATATATAAATATAATAATATAAAAGAGAACTTTAATCAAGTTCTCTTTCTATATAAAAGTTCAATAATCTTGAACAAATATTCCAGTGGTGGGCTGTTAGGGATTCGAACCCTAGACCCACTGATTAAGAGTCAGTTGCTCTACCAACTGAGCTAACAGCCCA
>CAZMXJ010000159.1:0-2950 GCA_964570235.1 uncultured Clostridium sp.
AATAGTATTATCATCTATTGTAATGAGTGGTATCCCAGGTGGAGGACTTATTGGAGAAGTACTTATAGTGTCTTTATATGGTTTTCCTCTTGATGCATTTCCTATAATTGCAACTATTGGATGGCTTATAGATCCACCTGCAACATGTATAAATGTATCAGGAGATACTATATCAAGTATGCTTATTACAAAATTAGTAGATAAAAAGCTCTATTAGGAGTTTTTTTCTTTCTAAAAATATATTATAATTAATACTAGGTGATGGAAATGGTATATTTAGATTATTCAGCAACTACTCCTGTTAGAAAGGAAGTTTTAGATACATTTATTCAAGTTTCAGAGAAATTTATTGGAAACCCTAATTCTTTACATAGATTAGGTACTGAATCAAAATCTTTGATAGATGATGCTACTAATCAAATAAAGAAGATATTAAATTTAAAAGATAAAGAGGTTATATATACTAGTGGTTCATCTGAATCTAATAATTTAGTTATAAAAGGTGTATGTAGTAGATATAAGAATAGAGGTAAGCATATAATAACTACTCCTTTTGAACATTCTTCTATATATGGACCTTTAAATTATTTGATTGATAATGGTTTTGAAGTTGATTTTGTTAATTTGGATGAAAATGGGCTTGTAGATTTAGAACATTTAAAAAGCCTTATTAGAGATGATACTATACTTGTAACTATTTCTAGTGTAAACAGTGAAATAGGATTATTACAACCAATTGAAGAAATTGGAAAAATAGTTAGTAATTATCCAAAATGTTATTTTCATTCAGATATGACTCAAAGTATTGGTAAAGTAAATGTTCCTATGGACAATGTTGATTTTGTAAGCTTTTCTGCACATAAGTTTTTTGGCATAAAAGGAATAGGTTGTTTATTAAAGGGTAAAAATATAGTTATAGAACCTTTGATACATGGTGGAAAAAGCACAACAAATTATAGAAGTGGTACTCCAGCAACCGCGCTTATTGCATCTATGTCAAAAGCACTCCGATTGGCGTATGAAGATTTTGACAAAAAATATAATCACGTTCATGAACTTAATACATATCTTAAAGATAATTTAAAAGAGTACGAGAATGTTTTTATAAATAGTAATGATAAGTCTATTCCACATATTTTAAATATAAGTGTAGTAGGTGTTAAACCTGAAACTATGTTACATGCTTTAGAAAGTTATGATATATTTATATCTACTCAAAGTGCATGTTCTAGTTCTAATACTTTGTCAAAAGCGGTACTTAGTTTAACTCATGATGAAGCTAGGGCTAAGTCAAGTATAAGAATAAGTATATCTAGTATAACTACTAAAGAAGAAATAGATTTATTGATAGATGCATTTAAAAAATGTTATGAGAGGCTTGCATAGTATGAAAGTAGTAAAAATAAGTGCAGTTTGGTGTGGCAGTTGTATAAAAATGAAGAATATTTGGAAAGAAATAGAAAAAGAATATGATTTTGAAGTAATAAATTATGATTTCGATTTTGATGAAGAAGAAGTATTAAAGTATAATGTGGGTAATATTCTTCCTGTTTCTATAATATTGAGCGATGAAGGGGTAGAATTGGAAAGAATTATTGGAGAGAAAAAGAAAGAAGAAATTATTGGTATTATTAGTAAATATAAGTAGGTGATGTTATGAAAAGATTAAAAATATTTTTTGTTTCAATATTATTTTTGTTATTGTTTATTCCTTTTAAAATAGAGGCAGAGGAAAATGAAGTGAGACTATACTTGTTTCATTCATCTAGTTGTCCGCATTGTAAGGCTGAGAAAGAATTTTTAAATGAAATAAAGGATAATTATCCACTTCTAGATATCGTTGAGTATGAAGTAAGTGAAAATGAGATGAACTATAATTTTTATAATAAAGTTATGAAAAAAACCGGTATTAATGCGACTGGAGTTCCATTTACTTTGATTGGTACAGATTATTATGTTGGTTTTGATAAGAATGTTGGTACTGATAAAGAAATAATTAATAGTATTGAGAAGTTTTTAAAGGGAGATTATGTAGATGTAATTGCTAAAATTAAAAATGATGAAGATATTAGTGATATTAAATATAATGTTGATACTACTGATGAAAAGGAAATACCTATACTTGGTAAAATAGATTCAAAGAATGTATCACTTCCTATTTTATCTATAGTAATGGGTGCTCTTGATGGATTTAACCCATGTGCTATGTGGGTATTGCTGTTTTTAATAACTATGTTATTTAATATGAAAGATAAAAAGAAGATGTGGATATTAGGTCTAACATTCTTAACGACATCTGCATTAGTATATTTATTTATTATGCTTGCATGGTTAAAAGTAGCAATTAGTTTCACAGCAGTTAAGTGGATAAGAGTATTAATCGCATTGGTTGCTTTATGTGGTGGCATTGTTAATCTAAATGGTTTTAGAAAGAGTATTCAAAGTAAAACAGATGGTTGTGAAGTAGTAGACGATAAAAAGAGGAAGAAGACATTTAAAAAGATTAAAGATATAGTTAATGAAAAAAAGTTTATTTTATCTCTTATTGGTGTTATTACACTTGCTATTTCAGTTAATTTTATTGAACTTGCATGTTCTGCAGGATTACCACTTATATTTACACAAGTTTTAGCATTAAATAATTTAAGCACGTTAGAATATAGTATCTATATGTTATTATATATTTTATTCTTCTTATTAGATGATATAGTAATATTTGTAGTTGCAATGCTTACTTTAAATGTAAAGGGTATTTCTAACAAATATGGAAAATATTCTCACTTGGTAGGTGGAATAATAATGGTTTTAATTGCAGTACTTATGTTATTTAAACCAGAGTGGTTGATGTTTAATTTTAGTTAGTATTTGTATAAATAGGAAAAAATTATTTTCCTATTTTTTATTGACTTTTTGTAAATATGGATAAATGAATTTAAAGATAGTATTTTTC
>CAZMXJ010000160.1:0-2905 GCA_964570235.1 uncultured Clostridium sp.
ATTATTTCTTCATCTAATATTTTTTTTCTATCTTTATATACTACTACTCTACTATTTCTTAAACATTCTAAGTCTTTATCAAATATTGAATATTCAACTGATATAACAACGTTATTTTCACAATATATAGTCATTCCTTTATGTAATGTGTTACTTGTTAAATCGCATTGATGACTTATTAATATATCTTTATTTTTTACTAAAGAAAAGCTATAACCATGGTTTTTTAATGTTCTATCTATATTGTGCATATCTTTTTGTTCAAGCATCAATAAAGTACTTCTACCACCTAAAAGGTAATCACAAATATATACTTGATGTGGTACTTCTATTTCATAGTTTTCAGTTATTTTACTACTCATGCCACGCATTTTAATACTTTCATTTATTCTGTTTTTAGAGAAGTTAGTCATTATTGATTTTATTTTTATGTTATTATCTTCTATATATTTTTTTACATAGTTTGTAGTTAATGAATACATATAATTTTGTACCATAACTATATTTAATTTGGGATGTTTTAAAAAGAAATTATCTTCTATTACAAATGGTTTTTCTACAATTATATCGTATAGTCCTAAAGATTCACATGTTTCTATCACATCTATAAATACCTCTTTGGGTGTTACTATATCTACTATTATATTATTAATATCTAGGTTATTATCTTCAATTATTTTTTGTATCGATATATCTATATCTGCATAATATAAATTTACTTTTTCTTTAAATTTATTATAGGACATTGTATGTATTCTACTTGCTTTTCCTTTTCCAACTAATATTACATCTTTCATATAAGTTCACCCAGCTTTCTTGATATTTCTTCACAATTTTCATATATATTTTTACATAGTTTTGTTCTAAAATGTGCGAATTCTAAAATGTCATTATTATCTTTCTTATATATTTCTTTATAACCATAAGTACTTCTTAATAACTGACACATATATACATATGGCATATATTTTAAATCATATTTATTAAGTGGTACAGACTTCATAAATTCTTTTACATATAAAACTAAGTTATCAATATTTATATTTCCATCTTTACATTCTTTATCCATATAGCTATATGAACGCATTATTTCCCATACTATAGGAAGTTTTTTAACTCTTATAAAATCGATTATTGCTTTTACTTTTTTTTCTCCATATATGAATTGTAAATAACTATAATCTCCATGTGATACGTGATAAGATATTTTATCTATATCGCTTAAATCAATTTTTAAGTTCTTCATTATATCTATTTTTTCATTTAAATCATTTATTACAAGTTCATTATCTCCCATTTTAATAATTTCATTAAGTTTTTGAATATTCTTGTCGAAATCATACCAATTTCCTTCTTCAACTTCTTCTACACTATAATTCATTAGATTTTTAACGAGTAAACCATGAATATATCCACATTCTTTTATTTCATTCTTAGTTGCCATAAATTTTTCTTTAGATTTACCACTTATATATTCTTGTAATATCATATATCTATTGCCTATTTTCACCGAATATTCATTATTTAATGTTTTTATGTATTTTGGAACTATAAATTTTTTTCTCTTCAAATAATTAATTACATCTATTTCTTTATCTATCTCTTTTTTAGAATATTTTGTTTGATATAATTTTAAAATATAGTCTTTTCTTGATGATATCTTATATATTTCTGCTGAACCTTTAGTTATTAGTTTTATCTTATCTACTTCAATATTATAATTTTCTTTTAGTATTTCTTTTATTTTTATACTATTCAATACCTTCTTTTCTATCATCAATTACCTCCATAATTCTATTTTCATCACCACGTACTACAAATGTAGGTATTTTTACGTGTCTTAAAAATTCAAGTATTTCTTCTCCTGTATCAATTAACTTTATATATTTAGTAAGTAAAGGCATATCATAATGCCAGTTTGAATATTTAAATATATTTTTAATATAATAATTGTCATTATCTATCTTAGTTACTGAACATTTTCCATTTGTACATATACCTTTTAATATAATAATTTTTTCTATCTTTACTACAGCGTTTGTTAAATAGTCATCTATATAAGTTATATCATTATCAATAACATTTAATCTACTTCCAAGTACTAATTCATCATTATATATCCAAGTTTGATCTGCCGAATTAATTTCATACCCATATTTTTTAGCTACTCTTGCAAGTGTTGATTTTCCAGAATTAAAATCTCCTAGTATCATTATTCCTCTTTTATTTTTGCTTATTACAACTGAATGAATATATAAATTATTTTTATTATTTACACAATATGCAATTACATTATTTATAATTGGATATATGTCTGTTGGATTAACATGTGCATTTATTTCTATATTTATTTCATCTATATTTATTATTATTGACTCTTCATTAATAAGAAGTCTATTTTTTGTATTTACATCTTTCACATCAAATTGTTTTAATCTATCGTATACTTTATCAAAAGAACTTTCTACTCTTATAATTTTTCCGTTTACATTAATCGTCATATTTTATCACTTCTATAAAATTAGATTTGTTTTGTAATTTTCTTTCTATAATACCTTCATCATATTGTGTAATATTTATGAGTCTATTTAGGTATTTTTTATCTTTATTTGTTTGTAAAAGTTCTTTAAAAGTATCTTGTCTAGTTTTCTTATCTATTCCTCTTAATTCATGACCACCTATTATCCTTAAATTATTTCTATGTATCAATAATGGATCAATTAAGAATTTACTTTCTCTTGGTGTTCCTATTAAAAATATATCTTTATTAAATTTTATATTTTCAAATATATTTTTAAGAACCGAACTTGCTCCTGTGGTATCAATATATGTATTATATTCTTTATCTATTTTATCTATTAAATTTAGTTTTATATCATAATTTTCATTTAATATTTTTATACCC
>CAZMXJ010000161.1:0-2875 GCA_964570235.1 uncultured Clostridium sp.
ATGAGTTCTTGCATTAAATGCATTAAATACATCTATAAATATAAGAAGTGCAAAGAAAGCTGTCATAAAATATTTGTCTGTACTAGTGATTCTATATAATTTATGAAATATTGGTAGTTTTAAAAATAGTATACAAAGTATTGCTGAATATAAACCAGTAAATAGTATTTCATTAAACATATATTTATTAATAATTGGTTCATTTTTAGGTTTTGGTGGTTCATACATATATTCTAAAAGTGCTGGTTCAAAACTGAATGCAAGACCTGATAAAGTGTCCATAACCATATTAATCCACAACATTTGTATTACTGTAACTGGTGTATTTACTCCAATAAATGGTCCAATAATCGATAAAGAAAGTGCACACAAGTTTGCGGTTAACTGTAGAATTATAAACTTTCTAATACTTTTAAATATAGTTCTTCCATATAATATTGCTTTTGATATAGACATAAAGTTATCATCTAATATAACTATATCACTAGCTTCCTTTGATATCTCTGTACCACTCCCCATCGCAAAACCTACATCTGCTTTTTTAAGTGCAGGAGCGTCATTTACTCCATCTCCAGTCATTCCAACTACAAATCCTGCTTCTTGAGATAATTTAATTAATTTGCTCTTATCTTGAGGAAGACTTCTTGCGACTATCCTTAAATTAGGAAGTATTTTTTTTATTTCCTCACTATCAAGTTTAGAAAGTTCTTCACTTGTTAATACTATATCATCTTTTTCCATCATTCCAAGTTCAGTAGCAATACCGCACGCGGTATCTTTATTATCTCCTGTAATCATAATAGTTCTTATATTTGCTGATTTTACTAATTTTATTCCTTCTATTGCTTCCTTTCTTATTTCATCTTTTATATATGCAAAGCCAAGTAAAGCATAGATATCATTATTATAACTTACTGCAAAACATAACACTCTTATTCCTTTTTTAGATATATCATTAATTTTATCTACAATACCCTTTCTATTAGTTAAAAACTTCCTATTCATATTATCATCATAATAATAATTACACATAGGAAGCACTTTTTCAGTTGCTCCTTTAATAAGTCTATATCCACTTTCAAGTACTACTTTTGAATATTTATTCTTACTATCAAAAGGTATTCTTTCTTTAACTTTATCATTTATATTTCTATCTTCAATAAATTTAATAAGCGCTCTATCAGTTATATTTCCACCTATTATCTTATTATCTGAATATACACTTTCATTATTAAGTATAAATGATTTTTTTACTAAATCATATAACTTACTATTTTTACTTATCTCATATTCACTATCATACTCTTTCATACTTGGGCTTAAAAATCTTATGACTTCTAGTTTACCCTTAGTCAAAGTACCAGTTTTATCAGTAAAAAGCATATTTATACTTCCTGCAGTTTCTATACCCATCATCTTTCTTACTAATACATTGCTTTTAAGCATTCTTTTCATATTAGAAGAAAGTACTAAAGTAATCATCATAGGAAGTCCTTCTGGTACTGCGACTACTATTATGGTTACTGCAAGTGTGAGTGCATAAAGAATATGTCCAGTAATTAGAGGAAAATCAGTAATAGTATTTTTAATTAATTCTAAGTTAAAATTATTATTTATTACAACAACAGAAAAAAGATATGAAATGAATACAAATACTGCACCTACATATCCAATTTTACTAATAACTTGAGCAAGCCCTCTAAGTCTTATTTTTAATGGGCTTTCTGGTTGTTTTTCCTCTATTTCACTTGCAAGTTTACCATAGAAAGTATCACTTCCTACTTTTTTTATACACATTACTCCAATCCCACTTGCGACTATACTTCCTCTATATATAGAATCATTTATATTCTTATATTTTTCTTTAGATTCACCATTTAAAATGGACTCATCTACACTAATATTTCCTTCTATCAATATTCCATCTGCGGGTATTTTATCACCAGAAGAAAGAAGTACAATATCTCCAACAACTACATCATCGACACTTATTTCAGTTACTTTATTATCTCTTTTTACCCTGCACTTAATCTTTGATGCTTCTTCCTGTAGTCTTTTAAATGCCCTTTCACTTCCATATTCTGAAACAGTAGATATAAAGGACGCTAAAAAGATTGCAATAACTATTCCAATAGTTTCATACCAATTAAATGATTTAATTAGAAATACTACTTTTATTGCAAGCGCAATTAGAAGTATTTTAATTATAGGATCCCCTAGTGACTCTAGTAATAACTTAAAAAAACTATTATTACTTTTAGATTCTATTCTATTAGTTCCATATTTTTTTCTATTTATTTCTACCTCTTTTGTATTAAGTCCATTAATGTTCATAGTTCCTCCTACATCAATATATTAAGGAAAAACTAATTTTAGAATACAATTTGCAAAAATTTAAAACATATGATATTATATAAGCCAAGTAAGGAGGAATATTATGTTTGATTCAAATTATTATAAAAATAGAATTGTATATACTTTAGAAGATTCAGATTATAAAGCTATGGTTGAATTAAATTTAAGAAGACGTGAATGTTATGTATTCTTACCTAGCGAAGAAAAACCTGGTGATTATGACATATATTTAAGAAAATTTGATAGAAAACCATTAGATCCAAATAGAATAGAAAATTTGGGTAATTTCCTAATTGGATATGGATATACCGATATGGACTTTATGAATCCATTTGGTAGAACTAAAAAAATGGTTAACGAATTAGACAAAATTAATAAATTAGAAAAAGAAAAAACAAAAGTAAAAAAATAAGAAAAAAATAAGCAATTTTGCTTATTTTTTCTTTCTAAAAAATGTTTGTACTACATAAAATAAGAACACTACATAGTCCTGGCCTCAGAGTGCTTGCATTAAGTGTCC
>CAZMXJ010000162.1:0-2857 GCA_964570235.1 uncultured Clostridium sp.
AAAGTAATAATAATGAATATTATCTTAATCATTCTATTAACAAAGAATATGATATAAAAGGAAGTATATTTGTGGATTATAGAACGAATCTTAATTCAAAGCAAATAAATATATATGGACATAATTCAAAAGAATATGATTTACCATTTAAAGAATTAGAAAAGTACAAAGATAAGGCATTTTATGATAGTCATAAAATGATAGAAATATGGAATGGAAAAGAAGTAATTAATTATGAAATTTTTAGTATACAAATTGTTGAAGATAATAGTGAACATATGAATATTAATTGTGATGAAAAAAATTTAGAAAAACTAAGTAGTTCAATATATAATACTGGCGTAGTTGCAAGTACAGATGATCAAATTTTAGTTTTACAAACATGTAATTATAATCCTAAAAATACATATTTATTAGTAATAGCAAAAAGAGTAAATTATTAATATTTTTCGACATAAAACAATTAAATGATAATATAAAATTTAATTGGTGATTAGATATGAAAAAATTTCTTTTATTATTACTTCTTTTAACTACTACAGTTTTTGCTGAAAAAACATATTTATTTAAAGAATCTAAAGAAACATTTGTAACAAATAACGATAATTATAATTATGGAGAATATTTACTTGAACAAAATCAAATTTTAGTTGTACCACCTGAAAATGGTATTTTATCTAATGATATGATTTATAGTACTGACTATAAAATACATATATTTGAATCAAGTGAAAATAGTTCATTAGAAGATATAGAGATTAATGAAACAACAGGATCATTTTCATATAGTCCAAATGAATCTGTTGTTGGAGAAGTAGTATATAAGTATTACATTGAATATGATGGAAAAAATACTAATGTTTCATATATATATTTTTATGTAAAAAATACAATTACTGAATATACAATAAATTACTATGAAAAAGCTTCAAATAATAAAATTGTTCCATCAGTAATAAAAAAATCAAATGTCAATAAAATTATCACTATAAATCCAGTTAAGATTGAAAATTATAAACTTATAAATAATAAATCTATAACCAAAAAAATATCAAATATTTCTTCAAATAATAATTTTGATTTCTACTATGAAAAAATTCCTAATACGGGAATATGAAATAAGGCAAATAATTAGTTATTATTTACCTTTTTTTCATTTAATATAATTTGCTTATTACTTAATAATCTTTGATTATTTGGTGATAATAGAAGAGCCATTTCAATATATTTAAGTGCAGAATCATAATCTTTGTTATAATACTTTGATAAAGATAATAAATCATAAACAGTACTATCCCAACTAAATGTTTCATTTATATAAGTCTTTTCATGTTTGGTTATTTTTAATGCCTCGCTACAGTATTTATCTACTTTATCCCAATCTTCTAATTTGTAATATAGTAGAGCCATTTCTAAATATGGATCTCTTAAGTAAGGAGTTTCATTTATTGCTTTTTCTAACCACATTTTTGCTTCTTCATATCTATTTAAATTTTTATAGCATCTTGCAATAAATCTCATAGAGGCTGATCTTTCATCTTTCCATAGTGCCGTAGGAAGTGATAAATGTTTAATAAGAGTATCAATAGCTTTATCCCACATTCCATGATACATATATTCTCTTCCTAAATAATGTGCATTTCTATCATCAAGTTCATCTTCCTTTACAGATAATTCTAATAGGGGAAGATAACTACTTCTAGATTTAGTATTATCTGGATAATGATTTAAAGTTATATTATCCGTTGTAATTTTATTTTCTCTATCTTTTCCTATATAGGAAAGTATTTCATGAACTGGATGTGTCCATTTATAATCATTTCTAGTATGTATTTTTTCTATGTAAAAGTTTACTATAGGCATATTATTTTCATCTAAACTCCAATTATAGTTGTAAGCAAGTCTAGTAATATTTTTATTCCAAATATTTTCTAATTCATCTCTCCATCCAGGTAAAAACACTTCATCAATATCTGTACAAACACATATATCGGTATCCTTGGGTACTAATTCTAAAGACATATTTCTTGCTACATCAAATCTCCAAGGTTCTATAATTTTAGAAGTAACATTTACACCACGCTCTTTTAATTTATTTACAGTATTATCAGTTGAACCTGTATCTAAAACATATATTGCATCAGCTTCATTCATAGAGTCAACCCATCTATCAACAAACTTTTCCTCATTTTTACTGATTGCATATACAACAACTTTATATTTTTTCAAATTTAACACCTCAATTTAATATATGCGGAAAATAAAATATTTTATAATTCAAAAATCTATTAAAAATGAAAAGTAGAATTTCTACTTTTCATAAATATTATTTATTTATTTATTATTTCTGCTTTACATAGTGAAACAAATACTGGATTACTATTATTATTACCAACTAAAACAACCATTCCATATTCACTTTTTAATATCGTTCCTTGTGCAACTGTTTGACCACCTGAATTTATATCTACATTTGTTGTTCCAACTGGAAGATATGAACGAATTGCTGCTTCACAATCAGAATCACATCCTTCAGGAGTTGGTGTTGGTGCAGGCAAGTAAGTAATTGCATCATTATATGTGCTACTAGTTATTGTAATAGATGCTATTCTACATATAGATAGAGCTTCTTCAGGAGTCCCTTGACTATTAATTAATTGGAAAAGTCCTGAATCAGGATTACTATCTGGTCCAGGTAATAATGAACCAGGTCTACCACTTGCATTATTTCCACTTTCCATTGCAATAGTTAAATTATCATCTGGATATAGAGTAATTATTTGTTGTATAACATTTCTCATTTGATCAACACAGAAGCAAGATGTAGAGTTTGCATTACTACCTGTTGGTCCAGTAG
>CAZMXJ010000163.1:0-2847 GCA_964570235.1 uncultured Clostridium sp.
AGGTGATTATAAATGTATTATATTGCACAAGTATTTGGTGCTTTAGGATGGCTCTTTCTTTTAATAAGTTATTGGAAAAGTGGTAGTAAAAAATTATTGTATTTTCAACTAATTGCATGTGTGTTTTTTGCAATTAATTATGGAATTTTAGGAGCAACTACTGGAATAATTATTGTAATATTTGAAATAGTTAGAGACTTGCTTTACATTAAAGTAAAGAATCCAATGAAAATATTTCTTTTGACAATTCCATTTTACATATTAATGTCGTTATTTATAGGAAATAGTTTTATGCCATTATTTTCTATTTTAGCATCTCTAGTTGATTCTTACGCATTAACTAGAAAAAATAGTAAAGTTGTTGCACTTAGTATATTAACATATTCATTATGGATTATATATGATATTTCTTATCATAGTTATGGTACTGTTATAGCTGAAGTTTTTCTAATAATATCAAATATAATAGTTTTAATTAAATACAAAAATGCATACTACAAAAGTGATAAATTATCTTTTTCAAGAGGTATGGCCTATAATTCTAAAGTAGTAGATGAACTACATAAACTTAATAAGAATAATTTTGATTCTGATTTTACTTGGCCTAAAGAAAAACTTGATAATATTATTAAAAGTAATAAAACTGATTTTATTATTATTCACGATGAAGATAGTATGATTGGATATATTAATTTCATAATAATCAATGAAAAAAAGTATAAAAAAATACTTAGTATGGATGTATATAAAGATATAAATCATGGAGATATAAGTTTTTTTAGTAAAAATAAACTTAACTACGTAAATATAAATAAGATTGCAATAAAAAATAGTTATCAAAATGAAAAAACTATAAGATTAATTTCAGATAAAATATTTAGATATCTTAGTGAAGTTAAAAATAAAGGTTATATAATAGATGGTATAGTTTCTGTTTCAGTAAATGATTTTGATAAAAGTATTTTAGAATTCTGTAATTTTTCAAAGCAAAAAGAAACTGAGGATTTTACCATTTATACATTAACTAAAGAAAATCTAGATATAGTTTTAGAAAAAAGGCATTAGATAAAATTTCTAATGTCCTTTTATTATAACTTGAATTGTGAATTATATAAGTTAGCATAAAATTTGTTCAATTTCATAAGCTCATCATGATTACCTTGTTCAATTATATTCCCATCATTTACAACTAAAATTAAATCAGCATTTTTTATTGTAGATAACCTATGCGCAATAATAAATGATGTCTTACCTTCTGTAAGTTTATCCATAGCTTTTTGAACAAGTTCTTCTGTCCTAGTATCAACATTTGATGTTGCTTCATCTAAAATTAAGAATGGAGCATCTTTTATCATTCCTCTTGCAATGGTTAACAATTGCCTTTGACCAGAAGAAATTGAATCATTACTTGAAAGAATTGAATCATATCCATCTGGAAGTGTTTTTATAAAATGGTCAAGTCCAACTATTTTACAAACATCTTTTATTCTTTCATCACTAACATTTTCTTGATTATATTTAATATTTTCTTTTATAGTTCCATCAAATACCCAAGTGTCTTGCAATACCATTATAAATAAATCATGAATATTTTTTCTGGTTAAATCATTAATAGAAACATCATCTATTCTTATATCACCAGAATCAATTTCATAAAATTTCATAAGTAAATTTACGATAGTAGTTTTACCAGCTCCTGTAGGACCTACTATAGCTATCTTCTCACCTGGCTTTGCAGTCATACTAAAATTCTTAATAGTAGGTTTATCATTACCGGCATATTTAAATACTACATTATCAAATTCTATTTTACCTTTTAATTTTGATTTTGCTAGATAACCTTTTATATTTTCTTCGCTAGATAATTCTTCTTCATCAACAAATTCAAATACTCTTTCACTAGCTGCTAAAGTAGTTTGTAAGTTAGTCATAGATTGTGCAATCTGTGTTAAAGGAGAAGTAAACAATCTAACATACATAATGAATGCTACTATCACACCAAAACTTATGTAGCCATTCATAGTAAGTAATCCCCCAGCAATACATACTGCAACATAGCCAAAGTTACCAATAAATTGCATCATAGGTTGCATAAGTCCTGATAAAAATTGACTCATTCTATTTGCATTATATAATTTGTTATTAAGTTCATCAAACTTAGCATCTGCTTCTTTCTTACCATTATATGCCTTAACAACATTTAGTCCAGAATATATTTCCTCAATATGTCCATTTAGGTTACCTAATTCATTCTGTTTCTCAATAAAATATTTCTGTGATTTAGATAGAACTTTTGACATAAATAAGAATCCAAGCAAACTAGAAACAATTGCTGTTATAGCCATGATATAGTTAGTTACAAACATCATGATTGTTGTTCCTAAAAACAATGTTATTGCGCTTACAAGTGTAGCAAGTGAATTGTTCATAGATTGTGCAATTGTGTCTACATCATTTGTAACTCTTGACAAGATATCTCCAGTACTAGTAGCATCAAAATATTTAAGTGGTAGCCTATTAATTTTCTTAGATATTGCTGTTCTTAATTTATTCGCAAATCTATTTGAAACATCTGTCATAGATATAGATTCTATATAATGAAATATTGCACTTAATACATATAAAGATATAAGTAATATAGTTATATTTTTTATCTTGCTTAAATTCATTATTGGACTTACAACTTTTCTTATACTTTCAGGCATACTATCTATAGTACCATAAATACTATTAACATCATTTGATGTAATATTACTCATTTTATTTATAAATACTGCTTGTTCAGAAGGTGTTATAGTAACTCCATCTATATCAATATCTTTAAATAAAACACTTGCAAATCTTTCA
>CAZMXJ010000164.1:0-2823 GCA_964570235.1 uncultured Clostridium sp.
AACCAGGGACACAAGGATTTTCAGTCCTTTGCTCTACCAACTGAGCTATGGCACCTTTTGTTTTGGGATTGCAAAAGTAAAAGTATTTTCTGAATTTGCAAAATTTTCTTCATCCTTGTGGCAAGAATTGTTATATTAGCATAATGTTGGAGAAGCTGATACGATGGAAAGACTGTATGCGGATGTGATTATCCCCTTGAAGTTCAGGGACTATGTTACGTACTACATTCCGGAGGGGATGGAGGGGGAAGTCGTGCCCGGATCTGTGGTCAGGGTGTTGCTTGTTGGGAGGGAATATACCGCAGTGGTCAGGAGAATCGCTCCCCGTCCGGCCATTGACCCCCGCAAGATAAGGCCGCTGAAGTCCCTGGCGCCTTTTCCGCCCTTGACAGAATCCAATATGGTTTTCCTGGAGCAGGTGGCGGAGTATTATATGTGTCCGGTGGGGGAGGTGTTCAGGATCGCTGCCCCTTCAGCTGTGAAAAAACTGAAGGAACCCGCTTCGCAGGGCAGTAAGGACGTGACCTGCAATCCGCTTCCGGAACTGACATCCGTACAGGACGATGCTTGCCGGAATATACAGAAGGCGTTTGCCGACGGCAAGAATGCATTGCTGCATGGGGTGACCGGGGCTGGCAAGACGGAGATATATATGAAACTTGCAGCAGAGGTGATGGCAAAGGGGCAGAATGTTATGTTTCTGGTTCCGGAGATTGCCATGAGCCGTCAGATTCAGGGCAGACTGGAACTTTATTTCGGAAGCCGTGTGCTTACCTACCATTCCAAACGGACTCCTGCCCACAGACGCTCGGTTTATGTGGAAGTGGCGGAGAACAGGGCCCCATACCTGGTGCTGGGTCTTCGGTCCGCCCTTTTCCTGCCGTTCCGGAACCTGGGGCTGATAATCGTGGATGAAGAACATGACCATTCCTACAAACAGACTGAACCGGCTCCGAGGTACCACGGCCGGGATGCGGCTCTGATGCTCGGGAGGCTTATGGGGGCTCCTGTGCTGCTGGGCAGTGCGACTCCGTCATTCGAGAGCTTTTACAACGTTTCGGTCGGGAAACTGGAATATGTATCCCTTCCAGTCCGTTTTTTCGGTGGGGATGATACCCGGATAACCCTTGTGGACATGATCCGTGAAAAGAAGAAGAATGCGGTCAAGGGAGCTTTTTCCCTTACTTTGCTGAAGGCTATTGCAGACCGCCTCGAGAAGGGGGAGCAGGCACTGGTTTTCCGTTCCCGAAGAGCGTATGCTACAGCGGTGGAATGTGACGCATGCGGATATATGCCGCGCTGTCCCCATTGCAATATTCCTCGGAGCTACCATAAGTTCAACGGTTCTTTGTCCTGCCATTACTGCGGATTTTCGGTTGCCATGCAGGAGCGTTGTCCGGAATGCGGAGAGGGTAGGATGAAACTTTTCGGGGCCGGAACAGAGAAAATTGAGGAGGAACTCCGCAATCTGTTCCCGCAGGCGAGGATCGAGCGTTTCGATGCCGATACGGTTGCTTCGGTGAAGGAGGAGGAGCGGATCCTGCGTCAGTTTGCATCTGGACAGACCGATATTCTAGTAGGGACCCAGATGCTTTCCAAGGGGTTTGATTTTGCAAACCTTACCCTTACGGCCGTGATCAAGGCGGAAGCGGTCACTTCGGTGTTCGATTTCCGGGCGGACGAGAGAGCTCTGCAGCTGTTGAGGCAGCTGATGGGGCGTGCCGGCAGGAGAGGCGGACCAGGGGAGATGATAATACAGACGAATCATCCGGATCATCCGGTTTTCCGCAATCTGGCAAATCCATGCGGAGGGATGGAGGAGTCCCTTTTGCAGGAAAGGAGGGAGTTCGGTTTCCCTCCCTATGTCAGGCTTGTGCGTATAACGGTCAAGTCTCCGGATATGTCCGGGACGGAATCCCTTGCGGCTAAGGTTTCTGAGGTGTTGGCCGGATGCGGGGCAGATGGTTTTGACGGTCCGGTACCGCCTCCGGTCGAAAAACAGGAGGGGGATTACTGTCTGCAGTTTATTGTGCGGCTGGACAGGAGTACAAGGTCTGCAGGTATCAAAAGGAGAATATATGAGGGTCTGCGGTTTCTGCCGGCAGAACATTGTACAATAGACGTGGATCCGCTCTGATTGTTATTTACGGGTTCTGTTCCGGTATGCCTGGAGGGCCTTCCTGTAGTCTATGCAACGGTCTACATATGTATCGGTGGCCTGTCTGAGTTCAGTCTGCGCCTGCAGCAGTTCGGACAGGGGAGAGAGTCCGGCTTCATAATAGGCGGTCAGTTTCGTTACGCTGGATCTGGCGGCTTCTGCACTTTCCGAAGCTACTGACATCTGTTCCCATGCGGAGTTCAGATCAAGCCAGAGTTTTCTGATTTCCAGGATCAGTTGGGAATCCAGGTATTCCTTCTCGTTTTCGGCCTGACGTATATAGTAATCGTGACGTTGCATCTGCTTTGCGGTTTTGCCCCAATCAGAAATAGGAATCTTTACCGATGCGAATACGGCTCCGTTCATGCTGGCCCGGTCGATGAGGTCGCTGTATCCGTATGTGGCTCCGATTCCGATTTCGGGAAGTGCGTTCCCGGTAGCCATTTTCTTTTCGAGTCTTTTGGCTTCTACTGAGATTTCCAGCAGTTTGGCTTCTTCTCTTCCGGCCATGGCCTCTTCTTCCGGAATGAAATACTCATCCGGGGTCCGGATGGAATCGATCCTGTCCGTCAGAAGGATGTCGTCAAGATACGGTATGCTGTCATTTGTGATTGACCTGTATGGGCTGTAATCCATTCCTATCGAATTCAGCAGATTCATTTTTG
>CAZMXJ010000165.1:0-2784 GCA_964570235.1 uncultured Clostridium sp.
AATTATTCTAGTATTAATTGGGCAAATGTGTTCTACTTCATGAACTATATCTTTTTGTACACACTTTTCAATTGGTGCTTCCATTATTGGGCCACAATTCATAACAGGCATATCACAACAACACTTTCTATTATTATTCATAAACATATTAAATTCCTCCTATCTATAACTATAATATGAAAAAAAAGTTATCACGTTAGTGTGATAACCTATTTTGACATTTGAACTTCATCTGACATTTCAGAATTTATAACTGCTTTATCTAAAGCATTCTTTACATCTTCAAAACCAGTCATATTAGAAAAATCATAGTGAGGATACATAGAAGCAAGTTCACTTTTACCAAATATAATCATATCAGAAAAATCATCATATTCACTACCTATATCTTCATAAGACAAACTACCATCTTTTAATTTAGAATCTATTACCTTTCCAAACATTCCTATCATAATAGTTTCACATTCTGCAAATCCAGAGTTTTCCTTTAAATTATAGTTTTTCAACTTATTAAAGGAATCAAGTAATCTAGTAAAATCATCTTTATCTATACCCTTAGACTCAAGTTCAATAACAATGCCTCCTATATCCCCACTCATATAACTGTCAAGCAATACCTGTGGATTAACTATCTTAGAAAATACTGACATACATAAACCTTCTAAAGCATTAAGTTTTTTCATACTTTCATCACTATTCATAGTAGAAGATATTACTTCTGTTAAACCTGTACAAAAACCATCCAATGATTCATTTGCATTTTGCATTCCTGATCCCATTCGCAATATATCGTTCAAAAATAAATGTTGTAAATCTATCCTATCTTCAAATATTCTTGATGTATTTAAACTTATCGTACTAGTATTCACATCACATGAAGAATACTTATCAATTGAATCACTATTATTTATCTTTAAGTCAGATAAAAACTTTTCGTAATTTGAATAATCATAATCCGGAAATACAGTAACTAATGTATCAGTAAGTGTTCCTAAATTACATTTAAATTCTTCAGTTAAATTTGGGTTAGATTTAATACTTTCTCTTAATCTTTCTATTTTATTTTCCATATATATTTCTCCTCTTAAAATGGTAATTTCATATTTCCATTTTTAAATTGTTTCATCATCTTTTTCATTACTTCAAACTGATTTAAAAGTCTATTTACTTCTTGAACAGAAGTGCCTGACCCTTTTGCAATTCTTTGCTTTCTAGATGCTTTTATTATATCAGGATTTCTTCTTTCTTTTAATGTCATTGACTGAATAATTGCCTCAATATGAGCAATTTGCTTTGGATCAATTGTAATATTATTAAGCCCCATTTTAGACGCTCCTGGAAGTAATTTTAACATATTTTCTAGCGGACCTAACTTCTTTATTTGATAAAGTTGCTTTAGAAAATCATCTAAATCAAATTTTCCGCTACTTAATTTCTTTGCAGTACTCTTAGCCAAATCTTCATCTATTACTTCTTCAGCATGTTCTATCAAAGACCTTATATCGCCTTCACCAAGAATCCTACCTACCATTCTATCAGTATCAAATTCCATTAGACCATCTAGTTTTTCACTAGTACCTACAAACTTTATAGGTATGTTAGTTAAGTGTCTTACTGAAAGCGCTACTCCACCTTTAGTGTCACCATCCATCTTAGTAAGAATTGTACCAGTAAGCGGAAGTTCCCCATTAAAGCCTCCTATTACATTTATAGCATCTTGTCCAATCATACTATCAATTACAAGTAATATTTCATTAGGTTTTATTACTTCATTCATATTTTTAAGTTCGTTCATTAAAGCATCATCTATATGAAGTCTTCCTGCAGTATCCACAAATACATAATCATATCCATTTTCTTTTGCATATCTTATACCATTTTCTGCTATTTTAACTGCATCCTTAATGTTCTCACTATACACAGGAATATTTAGTTCTTTACCTACTTGCTTTAATTGATCTATTGCGGCAGGTCTATAAATATCACACGCAATAAATAGTGGATTTTTCTTATATTTTTTTCTTACCCAATTACCAAGTTTACCAATATGTGTCGTCTTACCACTACCCTGTAAACCTACAAGCATAACTACATTGAATTTTTCATTTATTAGAGGGACTTTTTCTTTACCAAGTAAGCTAGTAAGCTCATCTTTGAGTATTTTTAAAAATACTTCTGCAGGCTTTAAACTAGTACTTACTTCTTTACCCAATGCTTTTTCTTTAACATTATTTGTAAATTCTTTTACTACTTTATAGTTAACATCAGACTCTAATAAAGCAAGTCTTACTTCACGCAATATTTCACTAATATTATCTTCAGTTATTTTCCCATAGCCCTTAATCTTATGTATAGCCCCTTGTAATCTTTCAGATATATTTTCAAACATTTTATCACCAACTTAAGTTTTCTAATTTTTCTTTTAAAGAATTATCATTTATTTTAGAAATAATACTTTCTAATTTTTTCCTTTTATCATATAATTCTAATTTTTCTTCATAAAATCTAAGTTTATCTTCTACTACTTTTAATTGCTTATGAACTGCGTTTCTAGATATACCTAAATTTTCACTTATCTCTCCTAAAGAAAGATTATCAAAATAGTATGACTCAAAGTATTCTTTCTTCTTATCATCTAATAATTCTCCATATATATCATATAAATCTATTAAATATATTCTCTCATCCATTATATCATATCCTTAAATAAACCATATATATAGTTTTCAATATCAAAAGGAATCATATCTTCTTTTCTTTCTCCTAGTCCCACAAATTTAACTG
>CAZMXJ010000166.1:0-2773 GCA_964570235.1 uncultured Clostridium sp.
TACTAATGTAAACCCTTTTTTCTTTTTCATTACTCTATCTCCTATCTTATATCTATAGTTTACACCCCACCACAAACGTTTGTCAAGGCCGTAAAATTTGGTCAAATTATACTTTGCATTACTAAAATAAAAAAGAAAGTAATTGTTTTACTTCACTAATAAATTTTGTATATAAAAGTATATAAATATTTAATTAAACAAATTCTTTCTTGTTATATCTAACAATAGTAAGTATGAAAAGTATAAGCGACAATACTAGTGTAATTACTATCATCACAGGGTTAATAGCTGTGTTTATAATAACATTTCTAATATCAGATAAAGTAAATACTGAAAAGTATTTTAGAAATTCTATACTCTTCGCCATTGTAGATAATGCTTGTAATATGTAACTAATAAATACTATTCCTAAACTGATACCAATCATCTTTTTAGTTTTGTGCGTAAGAGTTGATAAAAACATACATAAAAAGTAAATTACCAATGAAGAAAATATTGGAGTTATACTAAGAAGTATGTATTGTTTTTTATCAAAATCTCCACTTAAAGATAAACATATGTAATTAAATATACCAAAAATAATTACCATTGATACAATATAAATTATACCCGATATTACTTTACTTATAACTATTTTATTTCTTGATACGGGTAAACTATTTAAATACTCTATTGTTTTATCACTTTCTTCTTTTAATAATATATTAGAGCCAAATATAGAAGAATAACAACCAATAATTAGTAAAACAAATACAAAACCCTCGGTTTTTATCCAGCCAAAGGCACTACTAATTGACGATATATCCATATTAAATGCTTTTAATACCTCTTCTGGAAAAATTTCCATCATTTCATCAATCATCTTAATATTATCACTACTTATAATAGAGGGATACATAAGAAATACAACTAAGAAAATACCTACTAATACTGATAACCAAACTATAAAATTTTTAAAATTTACTTTCATTTCTCTTTTTAACATAACGCCTCCTATTTATAATAGTGTAAAAATATATCTTCTATAGTTGCTTCTTCAATTAATAATTTATCTATCTTATATTTTGAAAGCTTTTCTATTAATAAATTTATAGATAGTTTATTTTTAAATTTAATCGTATCACTATTTTTACTAATTATATCTTGTTTTAAATCTTTTATTATTTTATCTATTTTTTTTGATTCAATTGTAACAATATTTAAATTTTTTTTATGTAATTCTTCTATAGTTTCTATTTTTAAAAGATGCCCTTCTTTAATTATTCCAACTCTATCACATATTTTAGAAATTTCACTTAAAATATGTGTAGAATAAAATATTGTTGTCCCTTTTTCTTTTTCCTCTTTTAATAATTCATAAAATGTTTGTTGCATAATTGGATCAAGTCCACTTGTTGGTTCATCTAATATGAGTAATTTTGGATTATGCATGAACGCTAGTATGATTCCTAATTTTTTAGTATTTCCAAGTGATAAATCTTCTATTTTCTTTGTTTCATCCAGTTTTAACCTTTTTACAAGTTCACATCTTCTTTTATGTATGTCTTCTTCATAAAACTTTTCATGATAATCTAACATTTCTTTTACAGTTAAATCTTCATAAAGATGTATTTCACTTGGTAAATATCCAATTAATTTTTTTGAAGAAATATTATTTTTATTAAACTCTTCTCCATTGATTAATACTACTCCATCAGTCTTATTAATAAGATTCATTATAGAACGAATTGTAGTAGATTTACCTGCTCCATTTGGACCAATAAAACCAAATACTTCTCCTTCATAAAGTTTTAAAGATAAATTTTTTACTCCTAGAGTTTTACCATAATATTTTGTTAAATTTTTAATTTCCAATATTACTTTTTTCATATTTTCGCCTAATAAATCATAACTCAAAGCAAAATAATTTGCAACAGAGTGCAAATTAATTATAAATTTTATAGATTTTTACTATATTTTTACTCGCTTAAATTTTAGGCCATATTCTCTTAACTTAATTCTTTATATCTATCTATACCCCAAGTATTTAAAATTATATTTGTAATAAGTGTTAAAACTATAATAATACCTGCCGTTAATATAAGAATTAGACTTTGTGATATAGAAATTGAACTAATTATGCCAATATAAATAATTAGAAATACTAAAGGTACCATAATTCCCATAAATGATGATACTGACTGTTTTACAATAACTGTATCGTTAGGGGCATCAAATTTAGGAAATAATAGATTACAAATAAGTCCAAAATTAGCTATAGTATCACTAAATAATATTGAAATAAATAATAAATAAACTGCATCTTTAAAAGTTATATAACCACTTATACTAAATATAATTAAACTTAATAATATAGTTGGTATTAGTAATACTAAATTTACTGATTTTTTTGCTTTAAATACCTTTTTTGTATCTACTGGAATCATCTTTAATATCCAAAAATTATTCCTTTCTATTGAAATTGAGCTATTAGTAGTACAAGATAGTCCAATTACAAATAATAATAGATATAGTATCATTGTAAATGAATTTATTGATAAATTATTACCTACCATAGATAATAATTCATTTGAATTATAAAATAAACTAGAAATACTAAGAACTAATAACATAATTACACCAAAAGAAGTATTAAATACATATATTGCTGATGAAAAATATCTCTTAATCTCTTTTTTAATAAGCGATGACATTGGTGAATTAGTATCTATTTTTTTCATATTAAATTTAGAATTAGTTTTTTCTATCTTTAAGTTTGTAATAAGTCTATAAT
>CAZMXJ010000167.1:0-2738 GCA_964570235.1 uncultured Clostridium sp.
ACACACTCCTATCTTTAATCTAAAAATAGTATATCACGTTTGTAATTAATTTTCTATTCATTTATTTATAAAATATATTTTTAAGTAATATCATATTTATTAAATAACTTCTTGCGACTATATGTATATATGCTATTTAAAGCTAACTAGTCAGGATGGTAGATCTAAACTACATTTTAACATGAAAAAAGCCCTTAAAAATAAGGGCTAATTAACATAGTGGCGTCCCCGGAGCGATTCGAACGCCCGACCGATCCCTTAGAAGGGGATTGCTCTATCCAGCTGAGCTACGAGGACATCAACTAAACAATATAATTATATAACAAAAAAACTCTTTATTCAAGAGTTTTTATTACACTTTTTGTTATTTCTTCATCACCTATTAAAAATATTACCTCTTTTACATCATAATTATCAGCTATTGAAAGACTTATAGTATATATAACCTCTTCTAAAATACTCTTTTCTTCAAGATTATCAAGTATGTAATTGTTAAATGTTAGATACATATTATCTTCTTTTATTTCATAGTTCAAAAGTTCAGTATTCAAATTCATAAAACTCATGAGATTATCTTCATATGTAGGCCCACTAGATAATTCATCTATTATTACTTTAATCTTATCTTTTTTCCCATTATCAACTTTTGTAACAGGTACATAATAATAATCATTATTATTTTTACCTACATAATATACAGTAGTTTTAGTTATATCTTTTGTATCTACTAAATCATATACTTTATTAACACCAATATCACGAGTTAAAATACTTGGAAGACTAGTCTTAGTTTTAGGAAGCACTGTTAATAAATCCCCTTCTACATATATAAGTATTCCTTTAATTCCATCTATAGATGTAAGACTATATATTATAGATTCAAGCATCTTTTCTTCAAGTGCCTCATCTATTTCTAGAATTTCTTTAGAAAAATCAATCTTTAAAAGACCTTCTTTTATCTCAACACTTTTTATCTCAGTCCCCGCAGGTATTATACTTCTAAATCCATTTGGTATACTACTTTCCTTTTTTCCACCAATAATTAAATATTCAAGTATCCCTCTTACTTTATTTTCTGTACTATCTTCATCTAATAATACATTTGTCCTTGCAACATAATTATCTTTATTTACCATAAATATTTCATGGGTAGTATGATAATTTGTATATTCTATACTTTCTCCTTTTAAACTAATTTTATCTTCACTTTGTGGAAATAATACAAATAAAAAACAAATAAATAATAACATAGTTGCAAGTGCTACTCTTCTTAATGTCATATTCTTTAACATATCACACCTCTAGTAAATAATATGAAAGTGCATAAATTTAAGAACATAATTATTTATATAAGTAAAAGAAGTCACAAAAGTGACTCTTATAATGATAATTCTCCTAGTTTCAAGAGTTCTATAACTGCTTGAGTTCGTGCTTTTACACCAAGTTTTTGCATAACATTAGAAATATGATTTCTAATTGTCTTTTCACTTATTCCAAGTTCTTGTGCTATTTCTCTAGTTGTTTTATTCATGATAAGCCTTTCAAATACTTGATGTTCTCTTTTAGTTAATATTCCCTTTAACATACACCCTCGCTTTCTATAGAAGAGGTATTAATATTATTCATATTATTGTATGTTAAACTTTAGAATATGTTCTATTCAATATATTCAAATTCGTAATCTAATATTCTAACAGTATCTCCTGATACTGCACCTAATCTCTTTAATTCATCATCTATGCCCATATTCTTTAATTTTCTTGCAAATCTTAATGTAGCATCATTTGAATTAAATTTTGTCATCTTAAATAGTTTTTCGATAGAATCTCCTCTTACAACCCATGCATTAGATTCTTTTGTAATACTAAATGGTTTTTCTTTCTTAAATTTATATAATACATGACTTTCTATTTGAGATTCTTGATATAATGGTTCTTCTTCTATATTATCAAGTAAATCTGCAAGATGAGTAATTACTTTATCTAATCCTTCATTCGTAATAGCACTAACCTCAAATACTTCAGCATCTACTTTTTTCTTGAATTCTTCTAGGTTTTCTTTCGCACCATCCATATCCATCTTATTTGCGATTATTACTTGTTTCTTATTTAAAAGTTTTGGACTAAATTCCTCTAACTCCTTATTTATAAGTACATAGTCATCGTATGGATTTCTTCCTTCAAAGCCACTCATATCTATTACATGACATATTATTCTAGTTCTTTCTACATGTCTTAAAAACTTATCTCCTAAGCCTTCTCCTTTTGATGCTCCTTCTATAAGTCCTGGAAGATCTGCCATAACAAATACTTTTTCCTCATTAGTTTTTACTACACCAAGATTAGGAGATAATGTTGTAAAATGATATGCTGCTATTTTAGGGTTTGCCCTTGATACTTGTGACAATATTGTAGATTTTCCTACACTTGGAAGTCCTACTAAACCGACATCTGCAAGCATCTTTAACTCAACTTTAATATGTCTTTCTTCACCGGGTTCACCATGTTCTGATATATCTGGAGCTGGATTTGATGGAGTTGCGAATGCTTTATTGCCTCTTCCACCTCTTCCACCATATGCTATTACAGCTGAATCATTTTCATTAACTAAATCAGCAATAACTACACCAGTATCCATATCAGTTACAGTAGTACCTTCAGGTACTTTTATAATTATATCTTCCGCATTTTTTCCAAATTGATTCTTACCAGAACCATGTTCTCCTCTTTTACCTTTTA
>CAZMXJ010000168.1:0-2724 GCA_964570235.1 uncultured Clostridium sp.
TATGTATATAGCATTTATTACTAATTTTTACAATAGAAAAAACGACTAAATAGTCGTTTATCCATTTATTTGTTTTGCTACTTCTTCAGCAAAGTTTTCTTCTCTTTTTTGCATTCCTTCACCAACTTCATATCTAACCATAGATACTACTTTTCCACCATTTGACTTAACATATTCTGCGACACTCATATCATCATTCTTAACAAATGGTTGTTCAGTTAAACAAACTTCCTTGTAGAATTTCTTAATTCTTCCTTCAACCATCTTTTCAGCTATATCAGCAGGTTTTCCTTCATTAATAGCTATTTGTTTTTGAATTTCTCTTTCATGTTCTGCATCTTCTGTTGGAACAGATTCTATATTTAAATATTTAGGTCTCATAGCAGCAGCGTGCATAGCAACATCTTTAGCTACTTCAGTATTAGCTCCCTCAAGTACTACTAAAACAGCTATTTTACCATTCATATGAATGTATGATCCAAAAGTCTCATTATCAGATTTTTCTACTAATGCGAATCTTCTGAAACTTAACTTTTCACCAATCTTAGCAATTTTATTAGTAATAGTATCTTCTAAAGTACCATCTGTAGTAGATAACTTTAATGCTTCTTCTACACTACTAACATTTGAATTAATTAAAGCATTTGAAATTGTATTAATTAATTCTTTAAATTCATCATTCTTAGCAACAAAGTCTGTTTCTGAATTTACTTCTATTACAACAGCCTTATTACCATTTATAAGAATATTAACAAGTCCTTCAGCAGCGATTCTATCAGCTTTCTTTTGAGCCTTTGATATTCCTTTTTCTCTTAACCACTCAGAAGCCTTATCAAGATTACCTTCAGTTGCTTCTAAAGCTTTTTTACAATCAAGCATACCAGCACCAGTTAATTCTCTCAAATTTTTTACCATACTTGCAGTAATCATAATCTATCCTCCTAAACTACTTTAAACTTGAAATTAATTCATCTTTTTTCATTTTAGAATATCCTTCGATATTTCTATCTTTTGCCATTTGTTTAAGTTCAACAACTGTTAATTTCTTTAAATCAATTTTTTCTTCGGCTTTTTCTTTTTTAACAGGTTTAACTTCTTTCTTTGGCTCTTCAGTTTTAGTTTCTTTTTCTACATTTTTTACTTCTTCTTTTGATTCCTTTAAATCTTTCTTTGGACGGTTCTTATCATCTTCAGTAATAAAATCAATCATAGGACATCCATAAACCTCAGCAGCAGCATTGTTTAATACTCCCATAACTACTTTAACAGCACGAATTGCATCATCGTTTGCAGGAATTACATAATCAACATCATCTGGATCACAGTTAGTATCAACAATACCAAATACAGGTATATGTAATCTTCTAGCTTCCTTAATAGCATTGATTTCTTTACGTGGATCAACAATAATTAAAGCCTCTGGAACTTTCTTCATGTTTCTAATACCACATAAATACTTATTTAATTTTTCATATTCCTTACGAATCTTGATTACTTCTTTCTTAGGAAGTTGTTCAAATACACCATCTTTTTCCATCTTTTCAATTTCATCAAGACGATTAATTCTCTTTCTAATTGTTCTAAAGTTAGTTAAAGTTCCACCTAACCATCTTTCATTTACATAGAACATATTAGTTCTTTCTGCTTCCTCTTTTGCAGCTTCTTGTGCTTGTTTTTTAGTACCTACAAATAAGATCTTTCCACCATTTTCGCAAATTTTCTTAAGTTCAGCATAAGCTTCCTCAATTAATTTTACAGTCTTTTGAAGATCGATAATATAAATATCATCTCTTGCAGTAAAAATGTACTCTTTCATTTTAGGGTTCCATCTTTTAGTTTGATGACCAAAATGTACCCCAGCTTCTAATAAATAACTCATTGAAACTACTGTCATTTTTCATTCCTCCTTTTGTTTTTTCCTCTGAATACTTCTAAAAGCCATCACCATAAGGCACTAGATGACTTAATCCATATTCATGTGTTTTAAAAAAGCCAAAAGTATTATAGCAAAATATATGATAAAAGTCAAAAAAATAGTGCAAAAGTACACTATTTTTTATTAAATATTTTATCTAACTTTTCTTTAATTTGATCTCTTGAAAATGGTTTTGCAATATAATCTACAAACCCTTCACTTAAATACTTTTCTTTAGCACCTGCTATGGCATCCGCAGTTAGTGCAATTACTGGAGTATTAAAGTCTTTGTTTTCTTTTAACTTATCAAGTGCAGTTTCTCCACTCATATTAGGCATCATTATATCCATTAATATCAAGTCATAAGTATTACCACTATTTATCATATCCAAACACTCAGTACCATCATAGCATTCATCTAACTCAAAATCAAAACTTGAAAGAGCTCTTTTTGCTACCTTTATATTTAAGTTATTATCATCTACTATAAGAATCTTCTTATGACCATATCCTATACTATTATCTGTATTATTACTAACACCACTACTAGTATTATTTACAAATGAATTAGATATTTCAATTATTCTATCTTCTTTTTGTTTTAATATCCCACTCGTATTTAGTAACTCTTGTTCACTTACTGGAGTAGATAATTTACTTATCTTTTGAGGAATTTGTACCATAAATATAGAACCTACTCCAAACTGGCTTTGTACATTTATCTTTCCACCCATCATTTCTACAAGTGACTTAGTTATTGCAAGACCTAAACCTGTTCCTTCTACTGTAGTATTTCTTTCTACATCTAA
>CAZMXJ010000169.1:0-2723 GCA_964570235.1 uncultured Clostridium sp.
GTGGTACAAATTGTTATGATATAGTATATGAGAATAAAGGTAGCGTTCGTTTAAGTATTGATAATACTAATAATATTATTGAATATGGTGATATAAAAGAGAAGTTACCAAGTGATTATAAATTTATTGCCGATATTGAGTTTACAAGTTATATTAATAATTTAGATGGTTATAATTCTTTTATTCTTTTGACCATACCAGTAAAAAGTAATTATGAATCTAATATAGATAATATAAAATACATGTATCAGTATGACAGCAAAGTTAAGGAAATTGAATTAGATAGCGAAGTGGTAACTGGTAACAATTGCATATTTAGTGGAAATTTAGTTAAGGGGGCAGAATATGTGAATGGTCAATATACGTATAGATACATGGAAGAATTAACTGTCGGTGGAGCTTTCAATGATCTTGCGGTTAAAGGCTGGGGTGTATATTTAACAGATAAATCTTCAACTTCTGCAGTAACTTCAGAGTTGTGTACTCATATCAATAGTAAACCGGTGGTTTCTATGAGTGCTGCATTTTCTGATAGTTTGGCAAATGCCATTGATTTAAGAACTTTTGATGCAAGTAATGTATTAAATATGAATGGTATGTTTTATAATACTAATGCGTTAGTTGGATATGCAAGGACTTCTCTAGAGTTATCTAGATTTAATGATTCATCTATAACGAATATCCCTTCTACATTGAAATTTGAAGTGGCATCATAAAAGGTGTTATATTTACGAAAGTAAATATAACACTTTTTTTTGAATAAAAATAATAATTAAAGCTCATAATTAACATAGAATGTATAGAAAGGAGAGTATATGTTTGGAAAATTTGATGAGGAATCACAAAAAGCGTTAAAACTTGCAAAAAAAGAAATGCAGGAACTAAAACATGAATATGTAGGTACTGAGCACTTAATGCTTGGAATTCTAAAGTCTAATAACATGGTAAGTAATTTACTTAGTAAGTATAGGGTAAATTATGATAATTTTAAGGAAATTTTAATTAAAGTAGTTGGAGTAGGAAATAGTGATAGTGATTTGTTTTTGTATACTCCACTTTTGAAAAAAATAATAGAAAATGCAATATTTGAGTGTAGAGATATTGGAATTATAGGTATAGGTAATCTTTTTTATTCCATGCTTGAAGAGGGGGATGGGGTAGCAATGCGTATCTTATTCTCTATGAAAGTTGATATTGATAAAATATATAATGATTTTTCTAAAAATATTCCTAAAAAGAAAAGTGGTCATAAGAAAATGATACTAGAGGAATTAGGTATAAATCTTAATGATAAAGCTAAAGATGGACTTATTGATCCTGTAATTGGACGCGATAATGAAATTAATCGAATTATTGAAATTTTGTGTAGGAGAACTAAAAATAATCCTATATTAATTGGTGATGCAGGAGTTGGGAAAACAGCTATTGTTGAGTACTTAGCTAACAAAATAGTTAATGGTGATGTTCCTAACATATTAAAAAATAAGAAAATTATTTCTTTAGATATGGCATCCTCTGTAGCTGGGACTAAGTATAGAGGGGAATTTGAAGATAGGATGAAAAAGGTTTTAAATGAGTTAGAGGATAATGATGATTTAATACTTTTTATTGATGAATTACATACTATAATGGGTGCTGGTGGTGCAGATGGTGCAATAGATGCTTCTAATATTTTTAAACCAGCTTTGGCCCGTGGCAAAATGAGATGTATTGGAGCTACTACTATTGATGAATATAAGAAGTATATAGAAAATGATTCGGCACTTGATAGGAGGTTTCAAAAATTGGAAATAAAGGAACCTGATAAAAATATAGTAAAAGATATACTTATGAAATTGAAGGATATATATGAAAAACATCATGGTGTAGTAGTAAGTGAAAAAATGATTGATAAAATAGTTTTACTTGCAAGTAGGTATATTAAAGATAGAAATGAACCAGACAGATCAATTGACATATTAGATGAGGTTTGCTCTAGAGTTTCATTAAAGACAAGTGTAAATGAGGAAAGGTTGAATAAATTAAAAAAAGAACTGAAAGTTACTATTGAAAATAAAAATAGATTTATTGCTGATAATAATTTTAAAAAGGCTTACAAACTAAAAGTAGAAGAGGATTCAATAACCAGCTCAATTAACAATATTGAAATAAAGAAAAATAGTAAATTAAAGGCTGTTAGTGAAAAGGATATTATAGATGTAATAAAGAGTAAAACTAATATGCCTATTCTTGATTTAGATGATAATTATATTAATGTTATAAGAAATAAATTGAATAATATTGTTGTTGGGCAAAGTAGTAGTATAGAAAAATTAATTTTGCTTAGTAAGAGAATAAATAGTAATTTCGATAGTTCATGTGTTAGTGTTTTGTTGTGTGGTAAAAGTGGCGTTGGAAAAACTTTATTAGCTAGATCATACGCTGAGTTATTGGTAGGTAAGGACAATGTAATAAAGTTAAATATGAGTGAATTTAGCGAGTCTCATTCAATAAGTAAGATAATAGGTGCTCCCCCTGGCTATGTGGGATATTCAGATACTAGAAATGTTTTTGATGAGATAAGGGATAAACCTAATTCGGTTCTCATATTAGATGAAATAGAAAAGTGTAGTAAAAATGTTTTAAACTTATTTTTGAAGGCAATTGATGAGGGTGAATTAAAAAATTCAAGAGGGAAAACTGTGCATTTTGAAAATATGATTATAATTATGACATCCAATATC
>CAZMXJ010000170.1:0-2721 GCA_964570235.1 uncultured Clostridium sp.
TGATGCAATATATTAAAGGTCCTGATTTTCCTACTGGTGGTGTGATTTTAGGAAATTCTGGTATAAAACAAGCATATGAAACAGGCCGTGGCTCAATAACTATACGTAGTAAAGCAACTATTGAAGAAATTAAAGGTCATCCAACTATAATAATAACTGAGGTTCCTTATGGCGTGAATACTATGGAACTTAAAAATAAAGTTGCTGAATTGGTTCATAATAAAACTATAGATGGTATAACAGATTATCATACGGATTTAAAAAATGGCATTAAGATAACTATAACTTTAAGAAAAGATGCTAATGCTCAAGTAGTTTTGAATAATTTATATAAGCATACACAGTTTCAGACTACTTTCGGGATAATCTTTTTAATGCTTGATGGTTTAACACCTAAAACTTTACCTTTAAAAAGCATTATTAGTAAATATATTGATCATCAAAAAGAAGTTATTTATAGAAGAACAAAGTTTGACTTAACAAAATCTGAAAATAGAGTACATATTTTAGAGGGATATAAAATAGCTTTAGATCATATAGATGAGGTTATTAACATTATTAGAAATTCTAATGAGGATGAAGAAGCAAAAAATGCATTAATTAAGAGATTTGGATTAACTATAATTCAAGCAGAAAATATATTAGAATTGAAATTAAAAAGATTAACTGGCTTAGAGAGAGGTAAAATTGAAGAAGAATTATCTGAATTGTTAAAGACAATTGATGAATTAAGAGGAATTTTAGCTAGTGAACAAAAAATATTAGATATTATTAAGAAGGAAATGTTAGATATTAAGAATAAATATTCAGATGATAGAAGAACTTTAATTGATATGACAGCTATTGATTATATTGAAGATGAAAGTTTAATTCCAGAAGAAGATATTATTATTACTTTAACTAACAGGAATTATATAAAGAGAGTTAACTCTGATACTTACAAATCACAAAATCGCGGTGGTGTTGGAATTAAAGGAATGACAACAAACGAAGAGGATTTTGTGGAACACATGGTTAACTTATCAACACATGATTATTTGTTATTCTTTAGTAATCATGGGCGTGTATATCGTATGAAAGGATATGAGATTCCAGAATTTTCAAGAACTTCTAAAGGTTTACCAATAGTTAACTTGTTGCCTTTAGAAAAGGATGAGAAGATTAGTGCTATAGTAAAATTAGAAAGAGATAATAATTATAAATATTTGTTATTTGGTACAAAAAATGGAATTGTTAAACGTACTTTAATAAGTGAATTTGAAAATATCCGTACTAATGGAAAATTAGCTATTACATTAAGAGAAAATGATGAATTGAATTCAGTTAAAAAAACTACTGGTAATAATACTGTATTAATGTGCTCTTCTAAAGGACGCATGGTTAGATTTAATGAAAATGACATAAGAGTTATGGGTCGAACTGCTTCAGGGGTTAAGGGTATAACTTTAATTGATGATATTTGTGTTGGTACAGAAATTGCAGATCCTAATTTAAATATTTTAGTAGTAACTGAAAAAGGTTATGGTAAAAAAACTCCTCTTTCAGAATACAGAGAAACAAGTCGAGGAAGTAAGGGAGTTAAAACTATTAACATGACTGATAAGAACGGAAAAATTATTGGTTTTAAATCTGTCGATGATACTAAAGACATTATGATAATTACTAGTAATGGTGTAATTATTCGTTTAGATGTTAGAAATATATCTCAGATGAGTAGAGTTACCAAAGGTGTAAAACTTATTAACATAAAAGATAATGATTATGTAGCTTCAATATCTGTAGTTAATCAAAAAATTGAAGAAAATGAAATTGAAGAATAGTTATTAGCATTTTTAGTTCAATGTTTCACGTGGAACATTGAACTAATTTTTTATTATTTTAAAATTTAGTTTTGTTTATTAATGTTTCACGTGAAACATTAATAAATTCTATCTTTTTATTATCTAGTACGATAAAAAAATAAACATATTTTTATTATGTTAAAATAAAAATCTTATATATTAATTTCATTGGTGTCGAATAATATGATATTAGAAGCAATGTTTCACGTGAAACATTGCTAAAACTAAATTTAATAATATTTTGAATATCATAATATTAATTACAAACTAAATTTAATACTTGCTAATACTACTGTAATGATGATATAATTTAATTGCGCAACGGATAAATTGGAAATAGGTCAGAATTGAAAAATAGCAGCCTTAACAGTATTAATTCGTGTGCGCTTTTTTTAATGTTTCACGTGAAACATTAAAAAAATAATAAAAACAATGTTTCACGTGAAACAATTGAGAAAGGTTTTCTATGAATAAACAGTATTATGAAATTTTATTAAGATTAGCAAAAAAAGCTTATAAAAATAATGAAATTCCAGTTTCGGCTTTTATTGAATATAACGGAAAAATAATTGCAAAATCATATAATAAAAGATATAAATCATCAAATCCTTTAAATCATGCTGAAATTAGGTGCATAATTAAAGCAAGTAAAAAATTAAAAGATTGGAGATTATCTGATTGCAATTTATATGTAACTTTAGAACCATGCCATATGTGTAAGGAAATTATTAAAGAATCAAGAATTAAAAATGTTTATTATTTACTTTCATCTGAAAAAAACATTAATTATAAAACGAAGTTTCAACATATAGAACATTATAATAATAAGGAAATAAAAGACTTATTAACAATTTTTTTTGAAAACCTAAGAAACTAGTTA
>CAZMXJ010000171.1:0-2663 GCA_964570235.1 uncultured Clostridium sp.
GTGAAATGCTAAAATAGGTCGTTGCCAGTCTTTTTTTTTATTTAAATATAGCAATATATTTTTTTTTATTTTGATATTTTTTTATTTGTATATTTTTTTTATTGCTATTGACATAATATATTATTAGTGATATATTATTAACGTTTGTTAAAACTTTTGTTTTAACTTATATTTAAATTGTTAGTGATACACTAGGGTGTGTGTTAAGAAGAAAGGAGTTAATATATGTCTACAATTAATCAATTAGTTAAAAAAGGTAGAGGCAAGAAAGTAAGAAAAAGTAAGTCTCCTGTTTTAGGTGTTGGTATGAATACAATTCAAAGAAAACAAACTCATCAAAATGCACCTCAAAAGCGTGGAGTATGTACTCGTGTTGGTACAACTACACCTAAGAAGCCAAACTCAGCATTAAGAAAGTATGCGAGAGTTAGATTATCTAATGGTATGGAAGTTACTTGTTATATTCCTGGTGAAGGACATAATTTACAAGAACATAGTGTTGTATTAATTCGTGGTGGACGTGTTCCTGATTTAATCGGAGTTCGTTATCATATTATACGTGGTACATTGGATACTGCTGGTGTTCAAAATAGAGCACAGGGCCGTTCTAAATATGGTGCTAAGAAACCTAAGAAAAAATAGAAATGAAGGAGGAAAATTAAATGCGTAAAAGAAGAGCTGTAAAAAGAGATGTTTTACCAGATCCAATATTTCATTCAAAAGTTGTTACTAAACTTGTAAATCAAATAATGGTTGATGGTAAAAGAGGGAAAGCTGAAACAATTGTGTATGATGCTTTTGATATAGTTAAGGAAAAGACTAATTCTGATCCTAATGAAGTATTTATGAAAGCATTAGAAAATATTAAACCAGCTTTAGAAGTTAAAGCAAGACGTGTTGGTGGAGCAAACTATCAAGTTCCAATGGAAGTTAGTTCTGATAGAGGTCAATCACTAGCACTTCGTTGGTTACATACTGCTGCAAAGACAAGAGGTGGCAAATCAATGGCTGAGAAATTGGCTAACGAGTTAATAGATGCATCAAATAATACAGGTGGTGCAGTTAAGAAACGTGAAGATACACATAGAATGGCAGAAGCTAATAAGGCATTTGCACATTATCGTTGGTAGGAGGTAGTTATGGCACGTGAATATTCATTAGAAAATACACGTAATATTGGTATCATGGCACACATTGATGCTGGAAAGACTACTTTCTCTGAGCGTGTATTATATCATACAGGAAAAATCCATAAAATTGGTGAAACTCACGATGGTGAATCACAAATGGACTGGATGGAACAAGAAAAAGAACGTGGTATTACAATTACATCTGCAGCTACAACTGCATTTTGGAAAGGAAATAGAATCAATTTAATAGATACTCCAGGACACGTTGACTTTACAATTGAAGTTACAAGAAGTTTAAGGGTACTAGATGGTGCTATTGCATTACTTGATGCTAATGCTGGTGTTGAACCACAAACAGAAAATGTTTGGAGACAAGCTACAAGTATGGATGTTCCAAGAATGATTTTCGTTAATAAAATGGACAAACTTGGTGCTGATTTCTTCAAGAGTGTTGAAAGCGTTCATGAAAGATTAGGCGCTAATGCTGCTCCTGTTCAATGTCCAATTGGTGCAGAAAATGAATTTAATGGTGTAATTGATTTAATAACAATGAAGGCTTATCATTATGATGGTAACCCTGATGAAAATTATACTGAAATTGAAATTCCTGCTGAATTAAAATCAAAGGCAGAAACAATGAGAAATGAATTAATTGAATGTATTTCTGAATTTGATGATCAAATCATGGAGGATTACTTAGAAGGTAAGGAAATATCTGTTGAAGCAATAAAGAAAGCAATCCGTAAAGGTGTTTTAGCAGTTAAGTTCTTTCCTGTATTCTGTGGTTCTGCATTAAGTAACATGGGTGTTAAACTAGCACTTGATGGTGTAATAGATTATTTACCAGCACCAACTGATATTGCTGCATTTAAATGCCAGACTATGGACGGTGAACCTGCTGAAAGACATCCATCTGATTCTGAACCATTTGCTGCTTTAGCATTTAAAATTATGACTGATCCGTTTGTTGGTAGGCTTTCATTCTTTAGAGTTTATTCTGGAACATTAAAGAGTGGTTCTTATGTACTTAACTCTAATAAGAACGTTAAAGAAAGAGTAGGAAGAATATTACAAATGCATGCTAATACAAGAACTGAAATATCAGAAGTATATGCAGGGGATATAGCTGCAGCTGTTGGTCTTAAAAATACAACTACTGGTGAAACACTATGTGATGAAAAGAAACCAGTTATACTAGATAAGATGGAATTTCCAGAACCTGTTATTACAATAGCTATTGAACCTAAATCAAAAGCTGATCAAGAGAAGATGGGAATGGCTTTAACTAAGTTAGCTGAGGAAGATCCTACATTTAGACAAAGAACAGACCAAGAAACTGGACAAACTGTTATATCTGGTATGGGTGAACTTCACCTAGATGTTCTAGTTGATCGTATGAGAAGAGAATTTAATGTTGAAGCTACAGTTGGTAAACCACAAGTTGCTTATCGTGAAACATTAACACAAGCTGCTGATTGTGAAGGTAAATATATTAAACAATCTGGTGGTCGTGGACAATATGGTCACGTATGG
>CAZMXJ010000172.1:0-2661 GCA_964570235.1 uncultured Clostridium sp.
CCTATATTAGATTGTCTTGAAAAGAATAATTTAAATCATGTATTATGCGTTGTTACAAGATACTTTGGTGGTATTAAATTAGGTGCAGGTGGTCTTGTAAGAGCGTATAGTAATTCTACTTCTAGTGCAATTAAAAATACTACTATTATGGAATTAATTAATGGATTCCAAGTATTAATTAAGTTTAATTATAATAAAATAGATGAGATTGATAAAATATTAGAAAATTATGAAATAATAGAAAAAAAATTTGATAATGAAGTATCGTATATTGCAAATATTGATAAAAATACAAAAGAAAAATTAGAAAATATTACAGAACTAGAAATTAAAAAAGAAATAATTATTAGAAGAGCTACCTACTAATCTTTATTTCTTTTATTTTTTCTTTTATACTTCTAACTTGACTTCTTGAATCATTTAAGAAATCTTCAATAATATCCATATTAGATGCGATGCTTAATTGTGAACTTAATGCAATATCAGATAATTCCTGAAATGATATAGTACTACTGCCATTTTTCTTAAATTGTTCTAAAAAATTCTTAATTTCTTCAAAACTTCTTCTAAAAAAAATTATTTCACCATATGGCTTATAGTTTAAGCAATCATTAACATCAGCATTTATTGGTTTCATTTCAAATTCACTTATAAAGTTAAATAGTATACCTCCGTTTATCGCATCAAATCCATATTTTTCACCATTGTAATCAATCAAATTTATCACATGATTTGCCTCACTTTCATAAGGCGTATTGGTTTCACCTACACAGGTTAAAACTTTAGATTGTGGCATAGCATCTGATATAAACCCACTAACATGCCTACAACTACCTTTTCCGAAAAATATATTAATACCCGGTTTACTACGCAAAATATCAATATGACCAGAAGCATTCTCAAACTTATCATTATATGAAAATATCCCATCTATTAACAAATACATAATTGTATGTATTTTACTTAAATCATCCTTACTTGGTGTAACCTCATTTATTAATTTTTTCACTAATTCCATATACAAATTATAGTCAGTAATCAAAGATGCATATTTTGCTTTTTCACAATCACATATAACATTCCATTTTTTTTGTTCATTTAAAATATATTCTCTTTCTAATTTGCCATTATCATCTAAATAGTATCTTTCATCATAATACCTAATTTCCATATAATCCCCTTTTTTTATGAGTATTATATTAATTTTATTGAATTTGTCAAGTATTTACTGTACCTTCATACTTTTTATTATTTCATTAATAGACTCCATTCTTTCGTTTGTATCAAATAAAAAATCTCTTACTAATGAAATATTTGAACATAACTTTTTCATCAGTTTCAGTAACTATTTCTTTAAATTCTTCCTGTGTAATGGCAAGTTTTCCATTTTCTTTAAGATATTTTAATTTTTACTTTATTTATACAAAAAGAATATCTTACTTAGACAAGTAATGGACATTTTCATAATTAAATTTCCATTACTTATCCAATAACCAATTTGTGCAATATATATTATTGGTAGTAAAAATGTCTATTACTTCTCCAATTACAGTCCTTACACTGTCTTTAATAATTATTTTATGCTATAAATAAAAGAATACTATTTTTGCATAAATTTCCAACCAAGTTAAAAATAGTATTCTCAACAAAAACATCTATCTATTGAATAGACATGTATTATATTACAATATTTTTCTTTTAATAAATATATTATCTAATATTGAGTATCTAGTAAGTAGTACAAATATAAAATAAGAGATAATTTAAACAAATGTGTCCATAGCTCAATTACATAGAGCGTTTGGCAACTAACTAAAAGACTGTGGATTAGACTCCTACTGGGCGCACCATTTAAACATTAAACTCTAACTTTGAAGATTCAAATTTTAATAATTAAAAGAATGCACTTATCTTAAAGTACATTCTTTATTTTATTATTCACCAATATTTTTAAGAATAACTGTCTTTGTTCTAGACATTTCTTTTAAAGTAGTCATAATACCTTCATTTCCAATTCCTGAATATTTCCATCCACCAAATGGTTGTTCAAAACTTCTAAAGAAACTAGCTCCATTAATAACTACTCCACCGCATTCAAGTTCTTCGCTAGCCTTAAATGCTTTCTTCATATCATTAGTAATAATACCTCCAGATAAACCATACATAGACTGATTAGCAATCTCAATAGCTTCATCTATTGTATCAAAACCGATTACTGATATTACTGGTCCAAAGATTTCCATATCTTTAGCAACAGCCATATCTCTAGTAACATTATCCAGAATGGTAGGTTCATAGAAAGCACCATTTCTGTGTCCACCACATACTATGTTTGCACCCTCTTTAACTGTTTCATTAACTTGTCTTTCAACTTCGATAGCGGCTTCTTCGCTAACTAAGCATCCGATATCAGTAGTCATATCACTAGGATCCCCTTGCTTCAAGGTATTAATCTTAGCAACCATTCTTCTAATATATTCATCTTTAACAGAGTTTTCTACTAAAAATCTCTTACTAGCACAACATACTTGTCCAGTATTGTATAGTCTTCCCCATACCGTTTCATTAACCGCCAAATCAAGGTCTCCATCAGCACAAATAATAAATGCGTCGTTTCCACCAAGTTCAAGTGAAGTATGGGCAAGATGTTCAGCACATTTC
>CAZMXJ010000173.1:0-2661 GCA_964570235.1 uncultured Clostridium sp.
TTTATCTTGTACATATTAAACTATATGAAAAAAGTAGTAAAAATATACTACTTCTTCTCTAATATTTCCATTATTGCAGGTAAAATTTGTTTTTTTCTTGATAAAATGTTTGGTATAAATATCCCTTGATATACCTTATCTAAGTTAAATGCATCTCTAATTATTTCTTCGGATTTAGTATTATATAATACATAAGAACCTTTCTTTATTATATCTGTAATAAATAATGCATTTACTCCTGGACTAACTTCACTAATACTATCTAATTTTTCAATATATTCTTCTTTATTCTTGTATATTTCATCAAATGCTAAGGTAGTTAATTGGCTTAAACCAATATGTAATTTACCAACCGTGTATGATTTGTAATCTTGATACAATTGTTCATTTATAGATAATCCTTCTATTGAAGATGCTTCTTTTAACATTTGATATCCATATTCATTTATATTTGTTTTAGAAATTTTAGATAAAATTTTTGCTGCTTCTACATCTTCTCTTGTTGTACTAGGTGATGTAAATAATAATGTATCTGATATAATTGCTGATAAAAGCAATCCAGCTATTTGTTTAGGTATTTTAATCTTTTTCTCTAAAAACATTTTATATATAATTGTAGATGTACATCCAACTGGCATACTTCTAAAATTTATTGGTACTTTAGTTCCGATGGTACCTAAATTGTGATGGTCTATTATTTCAAGAATAGTAGCCTCCTCAATTCCTTCAACTGATTGATCAAAATTATTGTGATCTACAAGTATTACTTTTTGTTTTTCATATTCATTTATTCTGTTTAATGAAATAAGGCCTAAGCATTCATTTTTATGGTTGATTACAGGGTAATTAGTATACTTAGTTTTCTTGCTTAATATTTGAAATTCATCATAATAATCATCATCAAAAACAGTTATTGGAGTAGGACAATTATTGATACTGCAAATATAGTTACTTAAACTTAACATATTAGCTATTTCAAAACTACTCAAATGAGTCCTAATGATTGTAATATTATTCATTTTAGCTTTATCTATTATATCTTTAGATAATGTATTATTAAGCGCAAGTATAATAAGCTTTACTTTAGATTCAATTGCATATTCAATTATTTTATATCTATCTCCTATTATTAAAATATCTTCATTTGAAAGAACTATTTCATCATGAAATGTACTACTTTGATATCCAACAAGCATTGTCTTCCCTTTTATATATTTATCATAGCAAGTTACTACTTCAGCATTTAATACTTTCAAGATGTTACTTAAAGTTGTATTAATTGATTGTCTATTTCCTTCAATCAAAAATTTTGCTATATCCTTCATTGAAACAAATCCAACTAGTTTTTTATTATTATCGACTAAAGGTATTGCCGTTATACTTTCATCATGCATCAAAACATACGCATCATGTATAGTGTCTTTTTCATATACTACTGCCTTTTTATTATATTTGATATTCTTTATTCTAACTTTTACATCATTTAAATATTGCGGTTCTGATACATTAAAATGTTTTAAAACAAATTTAGTCTCACTATTTAAATGACCTATTGCTTTAGGTATTGTTTTTTCTTTAAGTTGATTTTTTAAATATGAAAGTGCGATGCTAGAACAAATACTATCTGTATCTGGATTTCTGTGGCCAAAAATTACTGTATTCATATTGTCACCTCTTTTAATTAAAAGATTATACTTACGTATAATCTTAACTATTATTATATTATATATAACATATATTATATTAATACTAAGTATAAATTATAATACAAATCTAATTCTCATAGATTGGTACTAAGAATGAGTAAGAATCTTTTACTTCTTGAACAGTTTTACCTTCAAATTGATCACCAGCAAGTGTATAAACAACATATTTACCACTAAGAGTAATTTTTCTTATTGATTTAATGTTCTTATAATCTTCTTTATCTTTTTGATATTGTGCTTCTGCAATGCTCTCATTTTCATACTCATAATAGTGCTCTAAACCTGTTATCTCATTATCTTTATAGTAAAATACAAGTTTATAGATCCCAGCATTATCATACACTAGTTTAGTATCATCAGTATAAAACTTTTCCAATGTTTGTTCAATTTGAGTTTTTTCAACTTTATTTCCATCATTATTTTCTTTTTTATTACATCCACATCCTACCAACAAAAATGATAAAAGACATACCGCAAAAATTGTAAATCCTTTCTTCATAATTCCACCTCCACTTTTTTAGATAAATATTATATTATCCTACTACTATATTATTATATCTTAGTAATTTAAAAAAGTAAATACGTAAGTTATAGTACATAAGTTACATTAACTTATCAAAAGAGCTTATCTATATATGTTTGAAAGCATCTTTATTACCAATTTGGTAATATTCTAAATATTGATTTACTCTTATATTGTTTTTATATTTTTCTTTAAATAACTCTATTTCTTCATCATTTAATTTAAAAGATTGAATAAATCTACATACGCGAAGTTCATTTAAGCCTAATGCAATTTTTATAATTTCTTCCCTGCTGAGTACTTTTAAAATTTCAATATTTTCTATGGAATACATATCATAATATCCATTATAATCATCTTCTTCTAAAATAAATTTACCAAAACCTTTAACTAAACATATTTTAACATCATCATTAGTTGCATCAAAATATC
>CAZMXJ010000174.1:0-2630 GCA_964570235.1 uncultured Clostridium sp.
TGCTTTTTTACAACTTTCTACACTACTACCATGATCTAAATGTAACGCAACGGGGATGGTTATATTTAAATCTAACATCATTCCGGTTATCATCATAGATACTGTATTGTATCCTCCCATATATTTTACTGCACTTTCACTAACTCCAAGTATGACAGGTGACAAATTTTTCTCACATTCTTCTAATATATATTTAGTCCATTCAAGATTATTTATATTAAATTGACAAATAGCATACTTATTATTAAAAGCACTTAATAACATATCTTTAGTATTACATAACATCTTATCACTTCCTATTTATATATTAACATGAATTTAGGTAAAAAGAAAAGTACTAGAAATTATTCTAGTACTAAATTTTAATTATTTACTATTTGTATAAGTATATTTTGATTCTAATAATTCAGTTTTAGCATTCAAAAGAGTATCTTCTAATTGTGATTCTAAACCTAACTTATGTATATTTGCATTACCTTCTATACCTAACATATCAGGTGTTTTACCAATTTCTAATTCTCTATTTGCCATAGCAAACATTTCATCCATTGTATATGGTCCTTCTTCATGGCATACACCTTTTTCATCTTTCCATACTCCTCTATATTGTACTGTTCCATTAGGCCCTTCTTCTGGTAAATACATTATTTTTCTTACATCATCTAAGAAATATCTATAATATAATTCATATTCTCTTCTATCTGATTCAGAACTTACTCTTGTTACATGCTTTGTTTGCATAACTCCTGGGAATGCATTATTAACTTGAGTAAATATTGAAGATATTAAATATCTTGCTCCAAATGATGTTGCTAAGTAATCAGCATCATTTATTGTATCAAATTCATAATTTATTAATTGATCTACTGCATTTGTATATTCCATTGAAAACTTATTAACTTCTGTCCACTCATCTTCATCAATAATCTTACCATTTGTAGGTTCACCTATTGATTCATTAACACATGCTCTTGCCATAAGCATAGCATTATGTACAAATACCTTTTCTCTTTCATTTACTATATATTGTGAAAAATCAATCATTTCTTCTTCTTTTGTTTCAGTATTTAAGTTTCCAGCTATAATTAAACTTATTGCTTCCATTATTTCAGTTGCTTCTTTTTCTGCATTTTCTTCATTCATATAAGTCATAGCAGTTGGATATACACCATTAATAAATTCAACAACTTCTAAAGCTAATTCTTTATCCCACTTTACATTTGAAACTTGTTGATATTTTAAAATAAATGGATTTACATCTATAGTTGCTTGATATAAAGCTTCAGCCTCATCTAATAATTTACTTCTTGTAGTAACACTTTCTTCTGTTTTTCTAGGATCTGTTGGATTTAACATATCCTTACTTATTCTTTCCCCTTTTTCTTCTTTTAATTTGCTACAAGAATACAAACCTCCAGCTAATACTGTTGCTGCTAAAACTGCTGCTAGACTTTTATTAATTTTCTTCTGAACTGCCTTTCTCTTATTTTTTTTCTCTTCTTCAGACACTCCATACCATGAACCTATTGCTTTTTCTTGAGCAACTTTTCTTTGTGCACTTAAATTTGATTTAATTATTTCTTCATTAGTTATATCAAACTTAACCTTTGTACCATCTGAATAACTAACATTTATATTACCATCACTTGATACATTATAACTTTTTATATGTTTCATTGAATTAATAATTTCTGTTAATTGTGAATCTGTATAATGTAACACTGTAATTGGTGCATCTTCATGTCTACCAGTCATACTGAATTTCTTCATTTGTTCTTCATCATTTACTATAACTATAATATCTTTCTTATTAACTTTATATAATAAGATATCACTTAATTCAAATTCTTTACCTTGTTTTGTTAATATTTTCATAACATATCCCCTTCCTTTTTGAATATGCCTGTATTATACACATTTTTTTAAATTTGTCAAATTTATAATGAAAAAATACAAATTTTCATTATAATTATATCAAATAATTATTAATTTGTATTTATTTTAATACATTTTTTGCATATAAATGTCAAATATTAACCTAATTTTCTATATTTGATACTTAGTCATTGAAAATTTAATAAAATAATTGCAACAATCTTGTTATTAATTCTTTATAACTAGGGTTTACAATAATATTTTTTGTAATCAACATTAAATTGTTCGATTATTTATATTCATAATCTATTTTACTTATAATTCTATATTTATTATTATCTTATATTTTAAAATATATATTAATTAAAAATCTTTTCAATTATATTTTTTAAAAAGAAACCATATTCTACTTCTTCTTCACTTTCTTCTGCTTCCACTAAACATAATGGTGGAAATAATACACACCACCAATTATTTCCTTCACCTTTACCAAGTGTCACTAGTAATGATTCATATTTTCCTTCTTTATATGTTTTTCCATTATATTCTTTTTCTGGAAAATAATTTAAACCATAATTTATATTATATGAATAATCTTCATTTACTAAACTTTTTTCTATATCTTCACTCAAAGTATCAATATTATTATTTATTATTTTTCTAGCAGTATCTATATTAGTTTCATCTTTTAATAAATCATATAATTTTATTTTTAAGTTATTACTTATTTCATTTTTAACTTGTTGATCATGTTC
>CAZMXJ010000175.1:0-2536 GCA_964570235.1 uncultured Clostridium sp.
CTTCTTTTGCAATTTCACCTGCAGTAAGTGCTGCTCTTGGAATTTCAATCATTGTGCCAACTTTATATTTTAAATTAACACCTGCATTTTTGATTATTTCATCAGCAGTCTCACAAACTATATTTTTAACGAATTTTAATTCTTTAACATCTCCAACTAATGGAATCATTATTTCAGGAACTACACTTAATCCTTCTTTATTAACATTTATTGCAGCTTCAATAACTGCTCTTGTTTGCATTTTTGCTATTTCTGGATAAGTTACAGCAAGACGGCATCCTCTATGTCCCATCATTGGGTTAAATTCTTTTAAAGATTCTACCCTCTTCTTTAATGCTTCAAAAGTCATACCTAAGCTTTCAGCAAGTGGTCTAATTTCTTCATCCGTATGTGGTAAAAATTCATGTAGAGGTGGATCTAAGTAACGAATTGTTACGGAATATGGAGCCATTGCTTTAAATAGTGCTTCAAAATCACCTCTTTGATATGGAAGTATTTTCTCTAATGCTTCTTCTCTTTGTTCAACAGTTTCTGCAGCAATCATTCTTCTAAAATTAAATATTCTATCTTCTTCAAAGAACATGTGCTCTGTTCTACATAATCCTATTCCTTCTGCACCAAATTTCTTTGCTTGAAGAGCATCCCTTGGAGTATCTGCATTAGTTCTAACTTTTAATCTTCTAACTGAATCTGCCCAATTCATAAATGTTTCAAAGTCACCACTTATTTCTGGAGCTACTGTCTTAATTTCTTCACCATACACGTTACCAGTAGATCCATCTAAACTCATGAAGTCTCCTTCTTTATAAACAGTTCCATCTTTAGTAGTAAGTGTCTTAGATTCTTCATTTATTAGAAGTTCACCACATCCGCATACGCAACATCTTCCCATACCTCTTGCTACTACAGCAGCATGGCTTGTCATACCACCACGAACAGTAAGTATTCCATTTGCGGAGTTCATTCCTTCAATATCTTCTGGACTTGTTTCAAGTCTTACTAATAATACATCTTTTTCTCCACTTTCTTTAGCTGCTACTACATCTTGTGCTGTAAAGTAAATTTTACCAGTAGCGGCACCTGGAGATGCAGCTAAACCTTTTGCTATTACTTTGCCATTTTTTAATGATTCAGAATCAAAATTTGGATGTAATAATTGGTCTAATTGTCTTGGTTCTACTTTCATTAATGCTTCTTCTTTAGTAATCATTCCTTCGTTTACTAAATCAACAGCTATTTTAAGAGCAGCTTGTGCAGTTCTCTTTCCATTTCTTGTTTGAAGCATGAATAATTTACCATTTTCTATTGTAAATTCCATATCTTGCATATCTTTGTAATGATTTTCTAGTAAATTTGCTATTTTTACAAATTCAGCATAAACTTCTGGCATATCACTTTCCAATTTACTTATTGGTTCAGGAGTTCTAATACCTGCAACAACATCTTCACCTTGAGCATTTATTAAATATTCTCCATATAACTTTCTTTCACCAGTAGATGGGTTACGAGTAAATGCAACTCCTGTACCACTAGTTTCTCCTCTATTACCATATACCATTTCTTGAACATTTACAGCTGTTCCCCAACTACCTGGTATATCATTTAATCTTCTATATACTATAGCTCTTTCATTCATCCAAGATCTAAATACTGCTTTTACTGCTTCTAATAATTGAACCTTTGGATCTTGTGGAAATTCTTCACCTGCTAATTCTTTATAGTTTTCTTTAAACTTTTCAGTTACTTCAACCATATCATCAGCAGTTAATTCTAAGTCGCTAGTAACTCCTTTTTCTTCTTTGATTTTATCGAAATATCTTTCAAATGATGACTTAGGATATCCTTTAACAACATCTGCAAACATTTGAATAAATCTTCTATATGAATCATATGCAAATCTTTTATTATTTGTTGCTTCTGCAAAACCAGCAGCTACTTCATCATTTAAACCTAAGTTTAAAACAGTGTCCATCATACCTGGCATACTAGCTCTAGCACCAGAACGAACTGATACAAGAAGTGGATTAGACATATCTCCCATCTTCTTACCTGTCTTCTTTTCTAATTCATCTAATTTTGTAAATTTCTCATTTACTATTTGATAAGATATATTCTTACCATCATCATAATACTTTGTACAAGCTTCTGTAGTGATAGTAAATCCTCTAGGTACAGGCATACCAATATTAGTCATTTCTGCTAAATTAGCACCTTTACCACCTAGTAAGTTTCTCATTTCTTTTTTGCCTTCTTCAAAAGCATAAACGTACTTACTCATATATTCACCTTTCCTTTACACATTAGTTAGTATAACAAAAAAGATAATATACATCAATAAATGTTTACTATCTTTTACACAATTGTTTGCTTATTTTATGCTTTGAGATACTTTCATATCTTGTAATTTTAATTCAGCTATTTTTTCTAATCTCCCATTATCTCCATGAACCCATAATGTATCAAATGTCGCACATATTTCAGAACCTAGTCTTTTTACAAAGTCTCTAACTATTTTTATGTGTTCTATTGATACACT
>CAZMXJ010000176.1:0-2509 GCA_964570235.1 uncultured Clostridium sp.
TCTCTGCAGTATCTAGTGAATCATAACTAAATACTAATTGATTTCTGTAATGAGATTGAAGACACATAAATCTATAACTAAGTGGATTATAACCTTTACTTTCTAAAAGAGATAAAGTTAAAAAATCTCCCTTACTTTTACTCATCTTTCCACTCTTATCATTTAAGTGTTCTCCATGTACCCAATAATTACACCACTTATGTCCTACATAAGCTTCACTTTGCGCAATTTCATTTGTATGATGTGGAAATATATTATCAACTCCACCACAATGTATATCCAAATATTCACCTAAATATTTCATAGATATTCCAGAACATTCAATATGCCATCCAGGATATCCTACACCAAATGGTGAATCCCACTTCATTTCCTGATTATCAAATTTAGATTTAGTAAACCATAATGCAAAATCAAATGGATTTCTCTTCATTTCATCATGAGTAACATCATCTCTTGCACCGATAATTAGTTCTTCCTCATTCTTACCTGATAATTTATAATAATCTTTTGCTTTACTTATATCAAAATATACATTATTACCTGATACATAAGCATAATCTTCATCTAATAACTTATTTATTATTTTAATGTATTCATCGATATTATCAGAAGCTTTAGATATTATTTCTGGCTTTTTAATGTTTAACTTTTCTGTATCAGCAAAAAATGCCTTTGTATAAAAATCTGCGATTTCATATACAGTCTTTCCTTCTCTTTTCGCACCCATAAGCATTTTATCTTCACCAGTATCCGCATCACTTTGTAAGTGCCCTACATCAGTAATATTCATTACTCTTTTTACATTATAACCTAAGAAATTCAATGACTTTTCTAATACATCCTCAAATATATAAGTACGAAGATTCCCTATATGTGCATAGTGATATACTGTTGGTCCACATGTATACATCTTAACTTCTTCTTCATCATGTGGAATAAACTCTTCTACTCTTTTATTTAATGTATTATATATCTTCATAAAATACCTCCTAATAATTCTATTACATTATCTATCACAAATTGCTTATTTTCTTCTCTAGTTTTATAAATAACTGTAACTTTTTTATTATAAAAAGAGTCATTATCCCTATCATATACACTTATATACACAATATTATCTTCACCACTCATATTATTAATATCTTGTCTATTTAACTTACCAGTTATACCTATACCATAATTAGAATTAGAAAACTTACTTATATTCTTACTCATTTCATCAGCAGTATTCATACTATAGACAGAATACTCATCTATTACTTCCTTACTTACTCCCATTTTTACCTTAAATTCATTTGAATAAGTGACTGCTCCATACTTAAATACTTCACTAGCACCTTCAATATTAGTAATCGCACCAGCTAAACTACCTCCTGTACAAGATTCCATAGTACTCACAGTCTTATTTAATTTACTTAATTTTTCTATAATTTCTTTCATAAACATCACAAACATATTGTACCAAATTGTAATATTAAAGTCTATAAATAACAAATATGTTGTTATAGTATTAAAAAAGAATACAATTTTAAACTAAACACACACATAAGCCAATGCACGTGTGTTGTTTTAGTTTAATTTTTATTAACAATTTATTCCAAATATTTTGAATGAACCTTTATGTCCTTATCACAGAAGTTCAGTTCATTTTTACAGCTTTTTTATTATATTAACTTTCTTCTTTTTCATTTAAAGCAAATTCTATATCTACATTTTAAATAATTTCATCAAATGGTATCTAAAATTTTGAATGAGTATCTATAGAGCCATTATCACTTTTACTAACATCTTTCGCTAAATAATAATATACTACAGCATCTTCTTCAATTGGTGTTGCATACTATATTAATTATTTTTCTACTAACGCTTAACCTTTTAATTCTTTATATACTTTGTCTACTTCTTCTTTTTCTCCCTCTATTGCAACAACATAAGACTTTCTAGGTTCATAATAAGAATCTAGTTCAAAAGTAACCCCACCTTTTTGATAAACTATTCTTTCCCTATCTAATACATTGTCTTTATTATATTTTAAAAATTCAAGTATTTTTAAAACAGTGTTCATATCATCAATATAAAGTTTTGGAGTTTCCCTTCTTTCTATTAAAACTTCTTCACTTAATATATCATCTTTAAAATCTAGCAATGCATCTTTATCATCTTCTATTGTTATTCTTGCAATAGTTTTATTTTCATTTCTATAAATTATTCTCTTTTCTTTTTTCTGACTTACTTTTCTATATCTATTATTTTCACAATATTCAATGTACTTATCTAATGATTTAACTTCAAAACTATATTCATATTCCATAATTAATTCCTCACAAACATATAAAACTAATATATTTAAAGAAGCACAATTAGTGCTCCCTTATTACTTATTAAATATCTTATCTAACTTTTCTTTAATTTGATCTCTTGAAAACGGTTTTGCAATATAATCTACAAACCCTTCACTTAAATACTTTTCTTTAGCGCCTGCCACTGCATCCGCAGTTAGTGCGAT